>JBFXIQ010000012.1:0-5211 GCA_050175815.1 Synergistaceae bacterium | reverse complement strand
GTCTTTGCAGTTGTCGTCACAGCATACGCAGGACATACAGAACAAACTGTCATATATAAAGCCGCTGACACAATGATAGTGAGCGTCATGAATAATTTGATCATAGATCTGTGCGGTATTTTTTGTTTGACCATGTCCAACTCACCCCTTTAGTATCTATTGCTGTTATTTTACCCTTTCCTCCGCCAAAAACAGAGCCCGGTCTTACCAACATTCCCGGTGTTTCATTTTCGATGTCTAGGGTCGCAACCCCTCCGTTTCCCATAACTACCAGGGCCTTTATCTGCATTTGCGGTGCGAAGTCAGGAACAGAGAACTCCTGAGCGACCGGTTTAGTCAGTAATGCCACAGGATACCTGCCTACCGTCTCGGCTAATTCCACAAGTTGCCTGCTTTCATTACGGTATCTCATGAAGACGTCGTACTTTCTGGTAAATTCACTGAGCCTTGTGTTGATTTCACTGCCTGTCGGCATTTGCGGTACAGGCATGACATTAACTTCATCTTTGGAAGTGTTCAGCCACCAAAAGTTTACTACACTGGTCACTGCAGCTCCGGTAAAGAGGAAGAAAAGCAAAAGAAAATATATCAGTTCCTTCTTCTCTTCCGGAGAGACAGGAGCCCTTAAATTCGACAGCAAATTAGACCTGTTCAGTTTTGCCCTCAGCTCAGAAAGATTCATCCACTTTAACCTCTTCAGTTATTCTTCTTCTCTGTCTTTAACGGTTCCGGTACAGATATTTTGCATTCTACCGCAAATGAATAACCTACATAACCATCTGTCTGGCCTGCCAGCTCAAGATTTAATATCCTAACAAGATAGGAGCTTAGCCTGAAAGAAGAGAGCAGCTCGAGCAGTGAAAAATAGCCCGCTTCCCCGCTTACTTTAAAGCTTACACTGTCCTTGCTTTCTGCCACTTTTATTACAGAAGCATCCTCAAAACCGGCCGTTGAAAGTACATTTATCAGAATCGAATAGAATCTGGTCGCAGATTCTACCTCTGCAGGCGCTGAAGCGTTGTCAAGGTTGAACCCGGCCTTGTATCTTGATACGGCCTCTGTTTTGGCCCTGAATATCCTCTCCGTAAGCTGATTTTCCCGAGCAGCAGCATCTATCTCGCTCCGCACATTTCTGATATGTCTTATAAACAGGATCTGGACAGCCATAATCAGTACAACTAAGAGAAATGCCGCTGCTATCTGTTTCTTAGTCAGCTCTTCAAAATCTACCCTTGTCATAATACCGCATCCTCAGAGACGGCTTTTTGCTGCTTAAGCTCTTTCACATCGCTCCTCTGAATTATCTGATCGAGAGGGAACAATGTACACTCAAGCTTAAAGGTCCTCATGTTCACGCCATTTCTGCTTCCCGGTGAGATCACAGGCACACTTACAATATTTGCAAACGGCGTCAGATGGAGATCATTGGCAAACTGCAGGATCTCTTCCTCATTCCTTCCTATTCCGGAAAGACTAAGTCTTCCTGACGTCATGGAAAGAGCTTCTATGGTTATGCCCTCAGGCAGCATCTTTGCAATCACTGTCAAAAGCTCTACCGAAGGAATGTCAGAGAGCATATAGTCAAGTTTTGACTCAAGTATGGACATATCACCGGTAATTCTCCCAAGTTCCTTATCCATGATCGCGATCTTCTGACTGTTTGAAAGAGCGTCCTCCTTTAATACAAGTCTCCGGCTCCTCAAAGAATAAAGCTGCCACCCGCCTATTATGAAAACGAGAGTGCCCGCGATAGCAAAAAGAAATACAGAAGTAAAGAGCAGCAAATGCTTGTAACCCGATTCGCGCTCTTCTCTGGTCTCTTTTCCCGGGAGCCTAAGATCAAGTTTAACGACCATACAGGTTACCTCAACGCCAAGCCTATGGGAATATCCCATGAACCCGCGGTGCTGTCAAAATCAAGTCCATGCAGAGAGATCGGATCAGACAGCATAATTTCAGTAATCGAAAGGGATTCCTTTAAAAATTCACAAAGGTCCCGGGTCGCTCCGGGGCCAAAAATGAAGAACATATCCGGCTTGAAACCTCTCATCTGAGAGAGAGCAAACTGCAGCGAGGAATGGACCTCCCTTGCAAATGCGTTGTATTCAGCGTTCAATTGTTCGTTAAAAGATTCATTTACAAAAGATATCCCCGTAAAGCCGATGGACATCGTACGATAAAAAATACCGTTGCCCTTCCACGAGAAAATAAGGACAGACCTTGTCTTGCCTGCGTATATGTATACAGAAGCGTCAGAGACCGGGGTCAAAGGGGTAACAGCCCTTTCAAGGGCTATCTGTGCCGGTTCTATGGCAGTGATCTCGATCCCGTTAGCTTTGGCAGCCTTGGTTATGTTTTCTATCAGGGTCTTTCTCGTCGCAGCAACCAGATATCTCGATTCTTCTGAACCGTTTTGAAGAGGGTAGAGTATCTCTCCCAGGTCATAAACTCCTTCTTCGATCGGAAATGGAAAATAATTTTCGAATTCATACCTGAAAGCCAGTTTTGCTTCGTACAAGGACATGTTAGGAAAATTTACTACCCTGAGAAGCGAATCAGTCGTTGGAAGCGAGAGGCGTACAGGAACATCTATACTTCCTACATTGTGCAGGATCTCGTTCATTACCTGATAAAGATACATGCCGTTATTTGTAAAAGGGTCGCCACCCTGTGTCACTTCTTCAGAGATATCTCCGGAAACAGCGTCAGTGACAACATAACTGCCCGGCACACCAACAACAGTGAGATACCTGAAGTATCCCCTGTCGATAAAGAGTCCGGCTCGTTTTTTCTTTTGTCTTTTTAGCCCGAATAAAGCCATATATTTCCCCTTTTCAATAAATAAAAATTAAATAAATAATCTGAGGAAAACAAAAGGGCAAGATTTCCATCGCCATTATAACCCAGAATATCAGATTACAACAATGATTTTTGAAGTATTTTCAATTTATTTTTCGTTGATTTAAATTCTTGTATGCTGTTTTAAATTAATGGCTGAGTTTTGGTATATATTAACAGTTGAAATAACATAGATAACTAGTGATTTCAACATAAAAAAGGGTCTGCGTGGAATCGTATGATTCTACACAGACCCTTTTAATTTTTTACAGACTTTTGGTTATTTCACTGGCATGAAAACTCCATCAATTCCACCGTCATAAATGTCGCTAGAAGTTATATCCTCACTTACAGGTACAGCTTCCTTGTAAAGTGCAACTCCTGAACTTGCAAGCTTCGCCAAGCTCTCTCTAACCTTGCTATCCGTGTCAGCGCCTACTTTAAACTGCACATAGTCCCCTGCATTTGACAAAGCATACTTATTAGTGTCAATTTTCTGATCTATATACTCATCCAGACTAGCAATTGCTGTTGGCCATTCTGTCGTATCTGCATATACCATTAGAGCTGCTGCCTTCATGTTACGCATGTCAGATACGATCTTTGCTGCTTCTGCTTTGGCTGTTGCGCTGCCTGTTGAAAGCATCATCATTCCGGCAAGGATACCAATGATGATAACTACGATCAGAAGTTCTACCAGTGTGAAACCCTTTGACTTTCTCTTAAGCATCTTTTTCATAAAACTATCTCCTTCTCTCATCCATATTCGTATTACTCTATACTTCATCCACAAACAATTTGCGCTTGCCCCACCCTACCGAACCGGGCGCCCCCGGTTCCCCTTTAAAGTTTATTGAAAGGATGTTTCTTTCAATTCCCCCTTTAATATTTAAATTTGCAATAATTAGAAAGACGGTAAAATTGTAAAACAACAAAAAAATACGATCTCAAGCTAAAAATTTTTTTACACACTAATAATTTCTATACTGACTCTGTATTTTTTCACCTTGAGTAAAGTTTGTCAAGACTAAATGGCCATATTGAATAATTACTTCAATTTCCAGAGTTTTATATTGGCAATATTTGCTGTCTGAAGTCAGGTCACAACGAGCTCCTGATTACTTGATAACGCATTGTTATCTCGTAATTTTATGAACTGATGAACTGTCCAATATTTATCTCTTTTTTTTATATAAACTGCTGTATTGCAGATATTATCGGCAGGAATATTGCCAGGACCATAAACCCCACGATTACACCCACAAGGACGACCATGATTGGCTCAAGGACAGAACTGAGGCGCTTTATCTTCTCTGACAATTCGCTCTCATACCAGTCGGATATCTTCTGGAGCATTTCATCTGTACGTCCTGTTTCTTCTCCGACTGCGATCATATGAGCGATCATGGGAGGAAAAAGTTTTCTTTCCTTAATAACAATGTTCATTGGAGCTCCCATTGCAGCGGCATCCCTCATCAGCAAAAAGTTGTTGTTTATCTTGCTGTTGGATGCAACTTCCCCTGCCATTTCAAGTGCATTCAAAATGGGAACGCCTGACCTGAGCAAAGCCGACATAGTCCTGAATGATCTGGACAGCGCCGCCTTGTAAAGAATGTCTCCGAAGACTGGCACTTTAAGTATTCCTGTGTCGATATATATCCTCAATCCGGGGACTTTCCTTAAAAAATTGAGCAGTAAAATTATCAGTCCAATGACTGCAATGGCATAGTACCAATAGCTCTGTGCCCATGTTCCAAATTCAAATATCATTCTGGTCAGTCTGGGGAGTTCAACATTCATGCTTGAAAATGCTTTCTGAAACTGCGGAATAACGACGACTACCATAATACCAAGGACAAAGACGGCTATGGTTATTACAACAGCAGGGTAAGTCATTGCAGATATGATTTTTTTCTTGAGGACTTCCTGGTCTTCAATGAAGTTTGCCAACTGTGCCAATGTACTGTCCAGGGTGCCTGATTCTTCTCCTGACTTGATAAGCGACGAGATAAGCACGTCAAAAAATTTAGGATGCTCAGCTATCGCAGAGCTCAAAGTAGATCCTGAACTTACCCTTGCGTAAATTTTTTTGGTTACCTTTTTCAGCCTCTTTTGGTTTGTCTGTTCGATCAATATCTGCAGTGCCCCGCCTATAGGCACGCCGGCCGCGATCATCGTAGAAAGCTGTCTTATGAAAATAGCCTTATCCCTGAGCTTTACTCTGGGAGAAAAGTCAAATACTTCTTTCCAGTCGATATTCTTTCCAAATGAATCCCCGATCCTCGCAACAGTTTCATACGTCCTGACAACATTGATAGGTATCCAGCCTTTGTCCCTTATCCATTCGAGAAGCTCACCTTCATTATCCGCGGC
>JBFXIQ010000011.1:0-34024 GCA_050175815.1 Synergistaceae bacterium | reverse complement strand
GTTGGGACCGGTATCTTTCAGCGTCGCAAGTGTAAACCCTATCCGGCTCGCGGTGTAAAACGGCGCCGGCATATTCAATATGCACCTTCTCATTAGCTGTATCACGGTTCAAATTGATACAATATCCGCCGAATCCACTTCATGGGCCCTGAAGTGGATTCGGCATTTAATGGTGCTTTATTTTACACCACTTTCCAGCAAACGCGTATGGCTTATCTTATAGTTCCTGCCTTAGCTGTATCGATATCCCATTGGGATCATATACCCAGAAATAGCGACTTTTGGCGTCAGGCGTTTTTATTTCGGAAGGATTGAGTCCTTTCGATTGAACAAGTTCGTGCTTTGCATCCAGGTCTTCTGTTTCGAAGCAAAAGGACACTCCTTTACCTTCCAGTTTTGGGGTTTGCGGCATGCAAACCAATTCAATTTCCGTTTCTCCCTTGCCGTTTCCCAAAAACACTACTTCTCCCGTTCCTGTTTTGATGCGGCGGGAAATCGTCATTTCAATGACTGTTTCGTAAAATTCGATCGATTCCTCAAGTTTTTCAACCATCAAAGTAGCTTGTCTGAAATGCATAACAAATCTCCTCTTCCATTATAGTCTACATTCCCTAATTTATAACGATGGACTAGATACCCCAAGTGCGGCGTAGATATCTCTTTCTGTGTGAAAAGCGATTTAAGGCGTCGTTTTCCTCTAAAATAAGAAAGTAGACTACGGACAGGATCTGCCTGCAGTTTTCGGGAAAACAGGCCTTCAGATCGTCTGTCACACCGTTGACCTTACCTATCCGGTCTGTTTATTAGTCCAATATTCGATTCCCCTGCTACCGTCTCCCATCGTTATACAATCCGGGAATGTAGGCTGTATAACGCCAGTCAGAGAGGTTAAACCATCAAAAAGTCAGTAGGAAGGTGTTGATCTCCGCTGACTTTTTTAAGTTGTTTTAAAGTACTTCGCCTATTCAGCTATTTTGAAAGGCACAATTGACTCCGGGGCGATGACCCTGAAGGTGAAGGTCTCTGTGATGTAGAAGTTGACCTCTGTGTTGGTGTGTGACTGGTAGCCGATGGAGAAGTCCTGTCCGATTATCAGTTCGCTGTTGCCCTCTTTCATGGATACGAGCATCGATGTCTCGTACTGAGGAGAAAGAACTATGCGGCAGTCGTCTCCGAGCGCGTCTTTGACTCTCTTGAGGAGTGGATAGCCTTTGGCCGAGGTCTTGATCTTTGTCCAGAGCGGCAGTGAGCAGACCAGTGCGTACGGTCCTTCCATCGAACGGCTGCCAAGGGTCAGCATTGCTTCCACGACAGCTTCAAGGATCGATTCGTCATCAAGCTTGATCTCTACTGGTTCATTGTCCGATTCAAGTTCCAGACCGAGTATGCCTGCTTCTTCAAGTCCCTGGAATACAGCAGTGTCTTCAAAGAGAGCTGCTTTGCGCGCGGCTTCGATCACAGGAGTAAAATCTACAGTCTTTGAATTTCTGCTTATGTCATCAAGATCCCACATCGACATGGTGAAGGGGACCCTTATTTCTACTAGAGGAAGAGATTCGCGAATACCGTAGCTTACGTCTTCGACAGGTGATTCTTCAACGAGAGACAGTGTTCCCTCTGAAACTGCGTCGGTTTTCCATCCGAGCGGTCCTTTTACGTCGACGACCTTTCTTCCCGCAATGGTTCCCTTGAGTACCGTTTTTGCCTGTTCGTCGATCTCGTCCCATGCAGCCGGCATAATTGGAGCTAATGATCTTTTAAGAATATCCATTTTTTATCCCCCTTTATATGTTTGTATTAAAGTTTCCCTATTCCAAGATTTGGAAGGCCGCCTTCAGAAGCGCTTTCTCCGCCGTCTGCAGCTTCGTGTTCACCCAGAGGCGCTGACGTGAAGAGGTAGTCCTTGAGTTCCTTGTCCCAATTGTCCATATTGCGGCGGATCCATTCTATTAACATTGCCGCGTGTTCTTTTTCTTCATCCCTGTTGTGGGCCATTATCTTTTTAAGTTCTTCGTCTGTTGCCGTTGCGACCCTCTGATTGTACCAGTCTACTGCTTCAAGCTCTTCGCGGAGGCTGGTAATTGCTTTTGAAATGTCGACAGTCTTGCTGTCCATCTTGTCATAAGGTTCTGAGTATGCCATTCATATTACCCCTTTCATTTTATAAATGAATTTAAAAATTTGTTAACTCTTATCAGCAGTGATTATAACCCGAATCAACTTTTTGCCGCAAGGCAAGATGGCGTATTGGGACGACGAATGTTAGAATTGACGAGGCTTTATTTTCTTATGTTCACAGATAGACGATCTTTGTTTTTACGGGGGAAAAAGAATGTCTGATGCTTGCAGCCATACGAATAAAATAGATGATTTCAAGTGCATAGTTGCATCATCCGAAGCGCTTTCGGACAGGATCGGCTGGCTCACAGTCAGATGCCGGGAACTGGCGGAACTGATCTTACCGGGAACATGCGTGATGGTCTTTCCCTCAGAGAGCAATGATCCTTTCCTCGGAAGGCCTTTTGCAGTTGCGGATGTTGATGTCAGAAAGGGTGAATTGTCTGTCTGCTACATGGTGATAGGAAGAGGTACGGAGATGATGTTTAGGATGTCCCCCGGAAGCGAAGTCAGGCTGAGAGGGCCATTCGGAGTCCCTCTGCCCTCTGTCGACGGAAAGATAAACATCGCCGCCGGAGGAGCGGGCATTGCCACCTTCCTCTATTTTGCGAAGAAATATCCTGAAAAGACTGCAGATATATTCCTTGGGATCCCGGGATGCGGTTATGAAAAGTATGCTGCCCGCATATCAGAACTCATTCCAAAGGTTCGTATTTTTACAGATGACGGCACTTTTGGAGAAGGAAACAGCATGTTCAAAGTGCTGCCTAAAGGACTCGGAGAAGGAGAGAGGTTATGGTCCTGCGGTCCGCCTGGGTTTTTAAAAGCTCTTAAGAAGCACTATGAAGATGAACCGGATAGGCTCTATTTTTCGCTGGACAAGAGGATGGCATGCGGCTACGGAGGCTGTATGGGCTGTGTCGTAGAGACAGTGAACGGAAAAAAGAGGCTTTGCGCCGACCAGTCTCTCTTCAGGGCCGATGAGGTGACAGACTATGGGAATTGATATGAGGATGAAAGTTGGAAAGATAGAACTTGAATGGCCTGTCATTCCTGCATCTGGAGTCTGGCCCTATGAAGAGGATTTCTGGAAGTCGGAAAGGCTTGCGGGGATAGGCGCGATCTGTACAAAGGCTATAAGCCTCAGCCCCAGAAGCGGAAATAAAGGAATTAGGCTGTGGGAAACACCGGCCGGAGTTCTGAACAGTATCGGACTTCAGAACGTCGGAGCTATGGGCTTCGTAGAAAAATATCTGCAGATGACGAAGGACTGTCCGGTCCCTGTAATTGCCAATGTAGTGATGGAAAGCACAGAAGAGACTTCAGAAACGCTTAGGATACTTGAGGATACCGGAGCCCTTGCAGCGGCCGAGCTGAACATCTCATGCCCCAATGTCGACGGGGACGGAATGGCATGGGGGGTAGACCCGTCAAGCGCGGCAAAAGCTGTCCGTTCTGCCAGAAAGGCATGGAAAGGTGATCTGTGGGTAAAGATGACCCCTCAGACGCCCTGCCCTGAAGACGTTGCAAGAGCGATAGAAGCAGAGGGTGCCGATGCGATAGTTGCCGCGAATACATGGCTTGGTATGGGTATGGATATGCAAAGGGCAAAACCGGCCTTTGACCGGGTCGTTGCGGGTCTCTCAGGCCCGGCAATATTCCCGCTTGCCCTGCGTCTTGTCTGGCAGGTCTGCGGAGCTGTCAGGATACCGGTAATAGGGTGCGGGGGAGTTTCTTCGGCATCAGACTGTGCCGCAATGATGCTTGTGGGAGCTTCAGCTGTTGAAGTGGGAACGGCTTTCTTCAGAAACCTTGATGCCGGAAAAGAAATAAGCGAGGGCCTTGAAAAGTATGTCAGTCAGTACTGCTGTTCAAGGCTTGAGGATATAAAAGGGCTGGCAAGAAAATAGGATCTCTTAAGGCAAGGATTTTTTTATTAACTTACCAGACATCGCTTTCCAGCACGTTTTTGAGTGCATGGATAACGTTGCTTTTTATTTCAGGGATCTCTTTTTCCATCTCTTCAAGGATCTTTTTTGCAGACAACCTTTTTGACTTTTCGCTGTAAGGGCAGCATGCGCCGGTCACGGGAAGCTTAAGTCGCGCTGCTTCGAGCGCTATCCTTCTTTCCTCGATATAGATAAGCGGCCTGATGACCTTTACCTCAGTCCTGCTCATGAACATGTTAGGCTGATAACACTTGAACCTTCCTCCATAGAAAAGGTTCAGCAGGACGGTCTCCACAGCATCATCCTTATGGTGTCCCAAGGCTAGAACGTTTGCTCCGGCTTCTTTTGCCTGTGCGGCAAGAATTCCCCTTCTGAGGTTTGCACAGAGACTGCAGGGAGATCTTTCATCTCTCTCCTCCATTATGCTGTATGTCGGGTGTTTGAAGGTGCTAAGCGGAATATCCAGTTCATCCATGAACTTTTCAAGCATAGATGTATCCATCGTGCCGCCTGTCTGATCAATAAGGCATGCAGTGAGGCCGAATTTAACAGGACTTCTGCGACGAAGCACCGCGAGGGAAAGTGACATTATTAGGCTGTCTTTGCCGCCAGAGAGGCCTATCATTATTCTGTCTCCCGGTACTATCATGTTATAATCACGGATGGCTTCACCGACAAAGCGCATGATTTTTTGCGATATGGGGTATTTTTCTGTAAAATCTTCTTTCAGCGGGGATACCTCCCTGAATATGTTGCAAGTATGCAGTTTATCCTATCACAGATGGAGCAGGTTTTTATGAAAAAGATCAAAATTGTCCTGGCTGACGGCAGCAATCTTTTCATCGAGGCACTTAAAATGGTCCTCGAAAAGGAGCCTGAAATTGCATTATTGTCCGGAGCTAACAGCGGAGTGGATGCACTGAGGAACTGCATAGACCTCCAGCCTGATGTGGCAGTTATAGGCGAAGTCCTGCCCGACCTTACTATAGTGGAAGCGGCAAAGGAAATCAGACGCAGTGTCAGGGGCATAAGGTTTTTATTCATGATCAGGGATGGGAGTGCTGATATGCTCTCTCTCCTGAGCAGCATGGATTCTGTCGGTGCAGTTAGACAGAGCTGCGACATCCCCGAATTTCTGACAGCGCTTCACAGTGTAATCAGAGGAGAGCGCTACATCAGTGCAGAGGTTATTGAATACTTGAAAAATCCGTTATCGGATGAGCTGATCAGCGAAGACCCTCTGGACTACATAACGCAGCGGGAGAGGGAAGTCCTTTACTGGGTTTCACATGGACTGACAAATAAAGAAATATCTGCGAGGATGTTTCTCTCGGAAAAGACTGTAAAAAACCATGTCAGCCACATCCTTAAAAAACTGGATCTCAGTGACCGTACGAAAGCTGCTGCTTTTGCATGGCACGAGGGACTGCCTCTTATCCCTGAAGATTTTTTCACTCCGTCTAAGATGAATTGAACGTGTTGTGGTGCAGGACAAAGAAGTTTACTTGTGGTAGTATCCTTTAGATATTTTTGTTGTGCATCCCCCATCCCTCATCCGTTGTTCTCAAAGGAGGATGGAATTTGACAGTCAGAAAGAGTCTCACGATATTTATCTGCATCGTTATTGTATCGATAATCAGCGTTCTTTTTCTAAGTATCGATTCGGCTACATTCGATGTTCTCGAAAATACAAATCCGGTCCTGCTTTCCCTGGCAGTGCTTCTTGTGGTGCTGGGATGGTGTCTTGATGCCTGTAAATTTATTTTTCTTGCAAGGGCAGCGGGAGAGTACCTTTCCTTCAGGCAGACAATATCAGTAGTCTGGATCAATTACTTTGGAAGCGCGATAACCCCAATGCAGAGCGGTGGCGGTCCCTTTCAGATATATCTGCTTTACAAGAACGGCGTCTCTGTTGGCAAATCAGTTGCCATTACCCTCGTAAGGACACTTCAGGTGATATTTCTCCTCTCGCTGATAATACCCTTTTCAATAGTCTCAGAGGCAGATTTCATTGAAAGACACATAATGCTTAAATGGTTCGTCGTATATGTGCTGATATTTATCGTGATCGCATCCTTCCTCCTTACAGTTAGCATTGTCAGGCCGCATTTGATAAAAAGATGGAGCAACGGTTTCCTTGTAAGGATGAAGCGGATAGGTATCCTCAAGCCGCGTCTGCTGCTTGGAGCAGCACGCTGGTCCAGCAGGGAGATAGATAACTACAGCACCAACATCAGACTCTTCCGGTCAACGGGCAAATACTGGTTCATGCTTTCAGTCCTGACGGCAGTTGTCCATTTGTGGGTATACCTTTCGATAATGCCGTGCCTTATAATGGCGGCCGGTTTTCACGTGGAGTATATGCAGTGCATGCTTGCTGAATCCCTGCTTCTTTTCCTTCTTTACTTCGTACCCACTCTTGGGGGAAGCGGAGCTGCCGAGGGAGGGGCCGCGGCAGTTTTCGGACTTTTTGTACCATGGAATCTTGCAGGTGTGATGGCGATAGCATGGAGACTGATATCGGAATACACCGGGATAGCTCTAGGAACAGTCGTGGCCATAAAATTGCTTGGTTGGGGCGGAGCTGAAAAGGTAATGAAGGAAGAGTCGGAGAGATTAGAAAATGTCGGTAAATAAGAAGATCAGCAGTATAGCTTTTAAATGCAGGGGGCTCTTCTGGGGCCTGTTTGCTGCAGCGGCGCTTGTCTTTCCCAGCGAGTTTGACCCTGCCCGTTACTCAGCTGGCATGCTGGTAGTTATTTCGGGGCAGCTGGTCAGGTTCTGGGCAGCAGGATACATTCCCAAATACAGAACTGAAAAGATAGGTGCCCCTATCCTTGTGACGTGGGGCCCCTACAGTTTGATAAGAAATCCCCTCTATGCAGGTAATTTTATTATGGGGCTTGGTTGGGCGCTTATGCTTGGCTGGGTTTGGGTAGCGGCTTTTACTGCTGCGTTTCTGCTTCTTTATTGTTTTATAGTGATCCCTGCGGAAGAGGAGTTCCTTGCTTCCAAATTCGGACCTCAATATCTCGCTTACAGGGAAAACGTTCCCTCCTTGTTTCCTTACCCCAGAAAGGGTTTTCCGGAAAATTCGCCTCACTGTCAGCCATTTGACCGCGGCAGGGCATGGTCCGAAGAGATCTACTCTATCAGGATGAACGTTCTGGTCACTGTCCTGATATCAGCGAGGCTATACATCACTCATCTATAGACAGATAAGAACTTTCCCGGCATTCCATCTTAATTTCTGAATATGCCCTCAGTGTGTCCAGGTCTATTATCATGTTGTCCCGGGCCGCTATTGCTTTTGTCTGGGGCGTGGACATCATCTTTGCGAATTTTTCAGGTCCCGCTTCTATCATAATGACCCCCATGTGAGTGATCAGAGCCACCTTTGGGTGCAACTTCTGAAGAAGTTCTCCGGCATCCTCAGCCGACATGTGGTCAAGCCTCGGCTTTTTATTAGGGAAGGTCACGTTCAAAGTTATGAGTGAGCACTCGCTGTATCTTTCTGCAAGGTGTTCCAGGGGTCTTGTGTCACTTATTATTCCCCATGTTTTGAGTCCTTTTTTGCGAAAAATGTAGCCGAAGCAATCCACCCCATGGTGGATGTGCATTACAGGTTCTGCGGTAACTCCCATCCCAAGGTCTATCCTTCTGCCGTCCTCCGCGATGACAACAGCCCCGACCTTTTGCGCAATGTATTTGAGAAGCACCGGACCGGAGCCAAAGGCTGAATCCTCGGGAAGCACTACCATTCCCTGTTTTTCAAAGCCGCCTCCTGTCATTGCCTCCGCTGTTACGTTAATATCAGTGCTGTGGTCAAGGTGCCTGTGCGTCAGCATTATTGCCCTCAGTTCATGCGGGTCGAGAGGGGGAGTGGCGCTGCACATGTGATAAAGGGACCCCGGACCCGGATCGACAACGCCATTCAGTCCTCCGTAAGTGAACCATATGCCGCCTGTCTTTCTAAGCTGCTTGAGCATTGCAAATCTCGCGCCGCCGGTGCCGAGAAAGCGCAAAAAATTATTCGGATAGGAAAAAGGTTCGTTCATATTTTTATATAGCTCCCGATCTTATTTGTTTGTTTTATTACCACCATTTGTATTGGTATCCACACTCTCTGAGTTGTTTTCTTCTTTCCTTGCAGTCGCTTATGTATGCTGTAAGTTCTTTCCAGAAGGCGGCTGAATGATCCATATGCCTCATGTGGCATAGTTCGTGCACTATGACATATTCAAGGAGTTCAGGCGGAACAAGCGCAAGCCTTGTCGAAAAAGTCAGGTTTCCTTTGGCTGAGCAGCTCCCCCAGACAGACTTTACTGTCTTGATATTTACTGAAGTTGGATTAACCTTTATCTTTTTTGTCCAAAAAGGAAGGAGCCCGCGTATTTCCTCGTAAAGGGTCCTTTTGTACCAGGTTTCAAAAGTTTTTCTTTCACTGCCTGATGTACTGTCCGCCATGTAAAAGATCGCATCTTCAAGCCTTAGTATTCCGTTCTTGTCAGATAGGGTGCGCTTCAAGGGATATTCTACCCCTTTATAAAAGAATTTTTCACCATTTTCATACCTGTGCGGAGGAATAATTCTATTTTCACTCTTTTTGATCCTTTTAATTAATCCATCGATCTGAGGAAGGAGGGTGCGGCTTATTTCACCTGCAGAGAGCCTGGCTGGCGCGGCTATAAAGAAAGCTCCTGCCGTGGGATCCAGACCCACGGATATCCTCTTGCGTCTGATGCTTCGCCGCACTTCGAAGTTAATTGAGTTTATGCTGAGAGTTTCCTTCACATCCATCCCCCGCAGTCCTAAAGGTATACTATAGCAGTAACGGTTAAAAAGGGGCACTATTACCGAGGCGCTCACGGGCAAAGGCGATTAAATTTGATGCTGTGGCAGACAGCTGAAACAAGTGGAGAGATGATCGGTGGAAAAAGCAAAAAAGGACCAGAAGCCGGAGAGAGATAAATTTTTACCCATTGACAGGGAAGACATGGAAAAGCGCGGCTGGGAAGAGCTGGATTTTCTTGTCATATCGGGAGATGCATATGTTGACCACCCAAGCTTTGGCCACGCGATAATATCAAGGTGGCTCGAAAAACTTGGCTTTCGTGTCGGCATTATTGCCCAGCCTGACTGGCGGAGCACCGAAGATTTCAAAAAAATGGGAAGACCTCGTCTCGGTGTCATGGTAACTGCGGGCAATCTTGATTCAATGCTCAACCATTACACAGCCTCGGGCAAAAAAAGAAAGACAGATCCTTACTCACCGGGCGGAGCTGGGGGGCTGCGTCCTGACAGGGCTGCTATAGTCTACTGCAACAGAGTAAGGGAGCTGTGGAAGGATATCCCCCTGATAATCGGAGGGATCGAAGCCAGCCTTCGCAGAATGGCCCACTATGACTACTGGGGCAACGACGTAAGGAGGTCCATACTTGCTGACAGCCGTGCCGACCTGCTCGTCTTCGGCATGGGAGAACTTCCTGTTACGGAAATAGCACACGCGCTCTCTCAGGGAAGGGACGTAAGCCAGATAAGGGACGTTCCGGGTACATGCTGGAAGACCCACGACCCAGCCAATGCTGCGGATGCAGTTGTACTGCCTTCCTTTGAAGAAGTCAGGACAGATAAAAAAATATTTGCGCAGGCTTTTAAAAAATTCTACCTTGAACAGAACCACTCGAGGGGAAACAGGCTCATACAGGATCAGGGAGCCTGGAATATCGTACAGAACAGACCTGCAAGGCCCATGACCGAGAAAGAGATGGATAAGGTCTACAACCTGCCCTACACAAGAGCTGCCCATCCCCGCTATGATGATGCAGGAGGTATCCCGGCGCTCGAAGAGGTCCGATTCAGCATAACCAGCCACAGGGGATGCTTCGGAGAGTGCTCATTCTGTGCTATTGCCATGCACCAGGGAAGGATCATTCAGACCAGAAGCGACAAGTCTATGATCGAAGAAGCATCGTCATTCAAGAAAATGAAGGATTTCAAGGGATACATCCATGATGTTGGCGGGCCTACGGCAAACTTCGTGGTCCCGTCCTGCCCTGACCAGGAAAAGAAAGGCACCTGTTCAGGTAAATCATGCCTTTACCCCGGGCCATGCAAAAAGCTTGAAGCGGATCATTCCCGATATATCGATCTTCTCAGGAAACTGAGGGAGATACAGGGGATAAAAAAAGTTTTCATCCGCTCAGGCTTGAGGTATGACTACATACTTGAAGATAAAAAAACTGATTTTCTTGACGAGCTTTGCAGATATCATGTCAGCGGCCAGCTAAAGATCGCGCCGGAACATGTTAGTCCCGCAGTCCTTAAGTTAATGAAAAAAGTCCCGCGAAATGTTACTGTTGAGTTTATCGATGCTTACAGAAAGAAAAACAGGGAACTTGGAATGAAACAGTTCCTAGTTCCATATTTCATGTCCTCCCATCCGGGGTCAACCCTCAAGGAGGCTGTGGATCTGGCTGAGTTTATCCGGGACAGCGGCCTCAGGCCTGAGCAGGTACAGGATTTTACACCGACCCCGGGATCGGTATCGACATGCATGTACTATACAGGCATCGATCCAATGACAGGAGAAGAGGTATACGTTCCCAGGGATCATGAAGAACGTGAGATGCAAAGGTCCCTGCTGCAGTACTGGGTGCCGGAAAACGCTGCAACAGTCAAGAAAGCGCTGATAAAAGCGGGACGCGAAGATCTGATAGGAAATGACAATAAATGCCTTGTTCAGGAGCACCGTTTCAGGCGGAGAATGGTAAAATAAGCTATGGACAATATCAATATCAGGATATAAAATTCTCCGTGTGCTCAGACAGGAAATTACAGGAGGTTACACCAAATGAAAAAATTGGCAGTATTATTGGTTGCAGTGCTTGCAATATTCTCTGTGTATAATGTTGCATCAGCAGCAGAGGAGAAGGTGGGATTTGTTGATGAAATGGCAGTACTTCAGCAGTTTCCGAAATTCAAGCAGGCTCAGCAGCAGATCGACGCAATAGGAAAGAAAAAATCTGAAGCGGCTAAGGCTGCATTCGACAAGGAAACGGATGAAAAGAAAAAGGCCAACATCGTACAGACCCTTCAGCTTGAGATGAGGGAAGAAGAGGCCAAACTGATGAACCCTATCCTCAAGGAGATCAACGAGACAATCGCAAAGGTCGCCAAGACGAAGGGTATAACGATAGTTTTGAACAAGGGTCTTGTCTACTATGGCGGTATCGATATCACAAATGATGTGGTGACCGCCCTTAAGAGGTAGAACTCTGAATAAGCTGGGCGCCGTTCCGTTAATTCGGGATGGCGCTTTTTTTGTCTCTGTGAATAAGTTTTGATCGGCGGTGATCTAATGTCAATTTTCTGGCTTATTTTCGGATATCTTACAGGTTCGTGCCCAACAGGTTACCTTGCCGTAAAAATATTGAAAGGCCAGGATGTCCGTGACTTCGGGTCAGGCAATATCGGTGCAACAAACACAGGAAGGGTGCTCGGGAAAAAATGGGCGATCGCTGTTGCTGTCTTTGACATGCTTAAGGGCGGCATAGCTGTGCTCCTGGCATCTTTCTTTACTGAGAGCAGCATTATACTGGCGCTGACGGGAGTCTTCTCGGTCCTTGGCCACAACTACCCTGTTTGGCTTGGATGGAAAGGCGGCAAGGGTGTCGCTACCACATTCGGTGTATTTGCATTTTTTGATTTCTTCAATCCCCTGCCGGCACTCATAGGCGGAGCTGTGTGGTATGCGGTCCTCAGGATGACAAAGTATGTATGTGTGGCTTCTATTGCAGCACTCTTTGCTGCCGCTCTTCTGATGCCCCTATTTGGCATGCCGCGCCCATATTATCTGGCAGGCCTCTTCCTGGCAATGCTTTCGACATGGCGTCACAAGGGCAATATCCAGAGACTGATCGAAGGCAAGGAAGACAAGGCCGGCGAACACAATTAAATATCCTGCAGTCTCCTGACCAACCTTATCTCTTGTTACCCCCAAATGCCGATTTTTGCCCGGTTCTTTTTCTTGAAAAAATGCACGCTTTCTCATTCCGGCAGAGCATTCTGCTCCCGCCCTTTTATCCTTGACTTATACTGACCAAAATTATATAATCGTTTCAGTCTAAGGAAATGGAGTGACACGAATGTCATTGCCGTCATCAAGTCTTACCCAAATTATTGAGGATTACATAGCCCAGCTTCTGGAAGAAAACGAAGTAGGTGAGGTATCTCTAAGGCGAAAAGATCTGGCCGAAAGATTCGGCTGTGTGCCAAGTCAGATCAACTATGTACTAAGAAGTCGGTTTGCCCCCGAAAATGGGTTTCTTGTTGAGAGCCAGAGAGGTGGGCATGGTTACATTAAAGTTATCCAGCTGACGTTCAACAACTGTGATGAAGAGGTAGTCCATCTGGCAGACCTTGTTGGAAATGCAATAACGGAACAGGAATCAAGGAAACTGTTGGTAAATCTTCAAAACAGAGATGTAATTTCTCCCAGGGAGCGCCTTATTATCGAAGTGGCGCTGAGAAGTCAGGAGGAAAACGGAAGGTCACTCTTTGATATTTCACCGTACAGGCGGGATCTGATGAGAGCTGAACTGCTAAAAAAAATACTAACAAGCCTTGCGCTTGGATGAGGTGATCCTAATGCTGTGCGAAAGATGCGGTGCAAACAATGCCGAAGTGCACCTTGTGAGGATCGTAAACGGAAAACGTGCTGTCGACTATCTTTGCAGGCAGTGTGCCAAAGAGGTAATACCGTTTGACGAGGCCGCTAAGATGATGAAAATGACATTCTCTCTTGAAGGGATACTGGATCTCCAGGAAGCTCTCAAAGATCTGATATTACCTGCGATGACCGGAATGAATGACGATGCGGACATCGAATTGACCTGCCCCCACTGCGGCGAGGCTATTTCATGGTCTATGCTTGTGCCAACTGAAAAAAAATGCGCGGAGAAGGTTCCTTGTGCCGAAAGCACAGGCGCACCTGCAGTGAAAAAAGATAAGCTTTCTTTGCTTAGGAGCGAGATGACAGAAGCTGTAAAATCAGAAAATTATGAACTCGCAGCTCAGATCAGGGATCAGATAAAAGACCTGGAAGAAAAGACTGAAAAGGAAAAGGATGCGTGAAGCTGAATGTGGCAGAATTTTACTGAAAGGGGCAAGAGGGTTTTACAGCTTGCTCACCGTGAGGCTTTGCGTCTTGGACACGAGGTCGTAGGAACAGAACACATACTTTTGGGACTCCTGGATGATGCTGATGGAATAGTTACTCAGATCCTTGCAAATTACGGATTGCATCCGGAAGTGCTCAGGGCAGAGATAGAGAGTCTTATCGGAACAGGAAAACCCAGACCTGAGCCTGTGGATCTTCCCTCCAGCCCAAGGGCAAAACTTGTGATAGATCTTTCTATGAGGGAAGCCAGAAAGATGGGAGTCAATTACATAGGTACTGAACATATCCTTCTCGGGATACTTGCAGAAGGCGAAGGGATGGCTGCCCAGCTCCTTGCCTCCCATGGAATGGATCTTACAAGGACGCGGATGATGGTAAGGAATATCATTAACGGAAACCAGGCTGAGCCGGAATCCGATACCCTAAAGGCGGAGGAACTCTTGCCCGGCAGGTCGGAAGGTCCGCAGCAGAGCAGGACACCTACTCTTGACCAGATAGGCATAGACCTTACGAACATGGCAAGGAACAGGGAGCTGGATCCGGTGATCGGAAGGAATAAGGAAATACAGAGGGTAGTCCAGATACTTTCGCGCAGGACAAAAAACAACCCTGTGCTGATTGGTGAACCGGGTGTGGGTAAAACAGCTATAGCCGAGGGACTTGCCCAGAGGATCATTTCAGGAGAGATCCCCGAAATCCTTAAAGACAAACGTGTCATGCAGCTTAACGTTGCCAATCTGGTAGCAGGAACTAAATACAGGGGCGAGTTTGAAGAGCGTATGCGCAGGATCGTAAAAGAGGTCAGAGAAACTAAAAAAGTAATTCTCTTTATAGATGAAATACACACGCTGGTAGGAGCCGGAGGAGCGGAAGGCGCTGTCGACGCCGCAAATATAATCAAACCAAGCTTATCAAGGGGAGAGTTCCAGGTAATAGGAGCGACGACGATCACCGAATATAGAAAATACATAGAAAAAGATGCTGCGCTTGAAAGACGTTTCCAGCCTGTCCAGGTGGAGGAACCCTCGGAAGATGATACAGTGAGCATATTGATGGGACTCAGGGACAAATATGAAGCCCATCATAGAGTTAAGATCACAGATGATGCGCTTGAAGCGGCAGCAAGACTTTCCCTGCGCTACATCTCAGAAAGATTTCTGCCGGATAAGGCCATAGATCTCATAGATGAAGCATCTGCAAGGGCTAGGATCCAGACGCTTGAAATTCCGGAGGACCTTAAAGCGCTTGAGAGAAGCGTTGTTGACATCCGAAGAGAAAAAGAAGCCGCGGTCGGAGCCCAGGAGTTTGAAAAGGCAGCTGACCTCAGGGACCAGGAAAAAGATCTTATTGCACAGATAGCCGAGTGGCGCAAAAGCTGGACCGAATCAAGGAATCAGTTCACGCCTGACGTAAAAGCAGAGGACATCGCTTCTATAGTCTCAGAGTGGACAGGGATACCTGTGACTCAGCTGACCGAGGAAGAGAGCCGCAGGCTTCTGAGGATGGAAGACGAGATAAGGCAGAGACTTGTTGGACAGGATGAGGCGCTACAGGCTGTCGCGCGTGCGATCAGAAGATCAAGGAGCGGCATGAAGGATCCCAAGAGACCCGTAGGGAGCTTCATGTTCCTTGGCCCCACAGGAGTTGGAAAGACTGAAATGGCAAGATCACTTGCGGAATTTATGTTCGGCAGCGATGATGCCATGATAAGGCTCGACATGAGCGAATATATGGAGAGGCACGAAGCCGCCAAGCTGATAGGCGCCCCTCCGGGCTACATAGGTTTCGAAGAGGGAGGTAAGCTTACTGAGGCAATAAGACGCAGACCATACTCGGTAGTCCTTTTTGACGAGATAGAAAAAGCCCATCCGGATGTCTTCAACATGCTGCTCCAGCTGCTGGAAGATGGAAGGCTTACTGATGGACAGGGGCATCTGACGGATTTCAGAAACGCAGTCATCATAATGACGAGCAATATCGGACTGACCGAGGCCATGAAGGGACGCAACCTTGGATTTGCAGAGGTGGAAGGTGCTAACGGAGGCATAGATGCCGCCAAAATGAAGGGCATTGTCATGGAGGAAGCAAGGAGAGGCTTCCGGCCCGAGTTCCTTAACAGGGTCGATGAGATCATAGTATTTAACCCGCTTGGAAAGGAAGAACTCCTCATGATAGTGGAAATAATGCTGGATGAGGTCAAGTCGAGGACTTCGGAGTGCCAGATAACTCTGGAAATCGATGAAGAAGCAAAAAAACTGCTTCTTGAGCGCGGTTATGACCCCAGGTACGGAGCAAGGCCTCTTCGCAGGGCAATACAGAAGATGGTGGAGGATTCTCTTTCCAATCTTATGCTTGAGGGAACTGTCAAGGCAGGAGACAAAGTTTTGGTAACTGTCGCCGAAGGAGAACTGAAATTCGAGGCAGAAAAAAAGTGATCTGAGAAAATGACAAAGCCCGTGAGGATGATATGTATTTTTATCCTCTCGGGTTTCCGTTTTTTGTGATAGCATTTGTTCTGCTTTTTAAAATAACAGGAAAGATCCGGGAGGGATTTTGTTATGTCTATCAAAAAAGTCACAAAGGTCATTGCAGTTTTTTTATTTGTTCTCTTAATTGGCACTTCAGCTGCAATGGCTGCCGATAAACCGGTCCTGACAGTCGGAACATCGACTCTCGATGAAAAAGAGGTGCTGAACCTCATGGCCACTACAACAGGAGGCAACCAGATGATGGTAAGCCTTATGCTTGCGCAGTCGACACTTCCAGAGAGAGTGGAACTGGTGAACCAGATGGCACATGCGCTCCTTTTTGCTGAGGGGGCAAAGGCAAAGGGACTTGATTCACGTCCCGATGTCGCTTTTCAGATCAAATGGCAGACGATGCAGATCCTGATGCAGGCATATTTCGAACAATACGCCTCTAAGTGGGACATGAGTGAAAAGGCTGTGAAGAACTACTATGATACACATAAAAAAGAGTTCTATCAGAAGCCTGGGGCACATACAAGGCACATCCTTACACAGACCGAGGGAGATGCGCTTAACGCGGCACTCGAAGTCTACAAAACTAAGGATTTTGCAAAGGCAGCTTCAGAATACAGCCGCGACCCCAACAGCGCGAGTAACGGCGGAGACCTTGGCTGGGTCGAAAAAGGCATGATGGTCGCACCGGTGGAAGCCGCTATCGACGGAGCTTCAGTGGGTTCACTTGTCGGACCTGTCAAGAGCGACTACGGATGGCACATCATTGAAGTCACAGAACGCCGTTCAGGGAGGCAGCTTTCTTTTGATGAATCAGCAGAGAGAGCCGTACAGGGACTTCAGAGAGAATATCTGGAGAACGAACTTAAGGAACTTGGGGCAAAGTTCAGCGTCAACATAGATGAAAAAGCTCTTGAAAATCTCGGAGGGATCCCGGCTCCTGCAGCCGCCCAGAAATAAAGATGCCAAAGACTGTACAGGGTGTTACCGGGACGAAGCTTCCCCTGTGGGCAAAGCTGCTGTCATCTGCGACCGGAATACTTTTTACCGGTTTCGGCATGAGCAGTTTCATTTCGGGAGGAGCAATGAGGTCTGTTATAATTCCGATATTTGTCGGAGCAGTGATGATCTATGTCTCGGGTTACGAACGCAGGATGTACATTGACGAGAACGGCGTCTCGAAAGAGACTTCATTCTGGGGACAGAAAAAACTTCAGCGGGCCTCCTGGGACGAGATAAGCGATGTGCGCATCATTCTCAACAAAGGAAAGAAGATATATGCCATCTTCCATAGCAATATGCCGCTGTGGCCATTTACCTTCCTGCCCGAACAGGAGAAAGATCTGGTCGATACGGTAAAGGAATATATGGATGAGGAAGACATTCTGATAGAAAGATAGAATAATCAATAAACCCTGAAAGATCTACATCTTCTCTTTCAGGGTTTATTGATTAAAAAGCCGAAGCCGGGACTAAAAATCCCGGCTTTTGCTTTTTATATTTGGCAGTCCCTAGGGGATTCGAACCCCTGTTAACGGGCTGAGAACCCGCCGTCCTAGGCCCCTAGACGAAGGGACCACATCACTGATGATATGGCTGGGGTACCAGGATTTGAACCTAGATTACCTGATCCAGAGTCAGGCGTGCTGCCGTTGCACCATACCCCAAAAAGGCCCGACCTGTCAATATGCGGCATTGACATGACAAGTGAAAATTATATCGGATATTCGAGCATTGTCAACCCGAATGTTGTTGACACCCGAATGTTGTTGATTGTTGTTGATGAGGGATATTGTCGAGGGGACAACCGTCAAGGAAAACGTGATCTCTTGATATGGATAGAATTAGATGATTCAACTACAAATGAACAATGCGGGATCCGAAAAAATAACTTAAAAATGGAAGGTGCGTTAATTCTTTGGAGGGTGAATTAAAGTGTTGAGAATATTTAAAGCCCTATAGCTCTAAGCGGTATTAAGTGGTACGATAATAAGCTGAGGGGGAGTTGTTTTTAGATGCCCATGGATAAAAGAAGAGACAATAGAACAAAAAAAATCAGCAGAAGCAAAGGAGAACTTAGCGTTATCCCGCTTGGCGGACTAGGGGAGATCGGTAAGAACCTTACAGTTTTCAGATATGACAATGACATCATCATAGTAGACTGCGGCCTTAAATTTCCTGAAGAAGACATGCTCGGGATCGATTTCGTCATCCCGGATGTTCAATATCTGATAGAAAATAAAGATAAGATATTAGGAATATTTATAACACACGGGCACGAAGACCATATAGGAGCTCTTCCTTTTATTCTTCCAAGGCTTAATGTGCCGCTATATTGTTCAAGGCTGACGGCAGGCATGATCGGAAATAAGATGGAAGATGCCAGGACGAGCTACAAGCCTAAGTACAGGGAAATATGCCCCGGAGATATCATTGAAGCCGGAGCTTTTTCTGTTGAATTTATACCTGTATGCCATTCCATCCCCGACGCGCTGGCCCTTTCCATCCATACACCAATGGGAATGATAGTCCACACAGGGGATTTTAAACTCGATCCAACGCCCATAGACGGGGTTGGAACCGACTACAGCTCATTTGCTGCTCTTGGAAAAGAGGGTGTCATGTTGATGCTCTCTGATTCCACAAACATTGAAAAAGATGGTATAACTCCTTCTGAAAAGACGGTGGGACAGACTTTTGAACGTCTTTTCAGAATTCACAAGGACAGAAGGATAGTCATAGCCACCTTTTCCAGTAATCTGCACCGTTCACAGCAGGTCATCAACGCTGCGGGAAGGTTTAACCGAAAGGTGGTCCTGGCCGGCAGGAGTATGATCAAAAACGTTGAGCTTGCGATAGATCTTGGGTACATAAATGTACCTGAAGGGCTGATCATAACCTCACAGGAGGCAGATCACATGCCTGGAAACAGGGTGGTTATCCTCACTACCGGCAGCCAGGGAGAACCCTTTTCCGGACTTGTAATGATGAGCAGGGGGACCCACAGAACGGTAAAACTGGGTCCGAAAGACCTTGTGATAATATCTGCCACGCCGATCCCGGGCAATGAGAAACTTGTAAGCCACACAGTCAACAGGCTCTTTGCCTGTGGCTGCGAGGTCATCTATGAGCGTGGGGAGAAGATACATGTCTCCGGTCACGCTGCCCGCGACGAACTTACGATCATGCTGAGCATGATTAAACCAAGATATTTTATTCCTGTTCACGGAGAGTACAGACACCTTGTGCGTCATGCCCAGCTTGCCCGTGAGATGGGTGTTGCTTCAAAAAATGTTTTTGTAATGCAGAACGGCGACGTTCTTAAGTTCAAAGGCAAAAGCAACGCCTCTGTAGAGGGCAGGGTCCAGGCAGGTGCGGTGCTGGTAGACGGCATAGCACTTGGCGAATTCGAAGGCGGTCTCTTAAGGGAGCGCAGGGAACTTTCAGAAAATGGCATAGTAGCGATCTCGATAACGCTTGATTCCAAATCCCGTCTGACGGCTCCGATCCAGATACAGACAAAGGGCAGTGTCTTCTCTGCCGAAGACGGAAGCACGTTCAGAGAGCTTGAAAATTCAGTGAAAATGGGACTGGAACAGTTTGCCCGCACGCCGGGGGCAAAACCGGAAACACTGCCCACAGAGATTCGTAAAAGGATCAGGGATGTTTTTGGTAAGGTCTCCCGAAACTACCCTGTGATAGTACCGCTTATAACATTTGTAGAATAAAAGACTTATGCGGTCGTTAACGGCCGCTGGTATCCGAGGAGAGATATGATGTCTATTACTTCATTTCTGCAGATATTTGCAGGAGTTGGAATTCTGATCTACGGAATAATTATCATGGGAGAATCACTCCAGATAATTGCAGGGGACAAACTGAGAAAATTGATCGGATCCCTCACCGGAACTCCATTAAAAGGTTTGCTTCTCGGTACGGCGGTAACCAGTATACTTCAAAGCAGCAGTGCAACAACAGTCATGGTAGTCAGCTTCGTAGACGTCGGTTTTATGAGCCTTACGCAGGCTATAGGTGTGATTCTCGGAGCAAACATAGGTACAACAGTCACAGCACAGCTGATAGCATTCAAGATCACTGACGTGGCTTACGTCTGTGCGATGATAGGAGCCGGTCTCTGCATCCTGTGCCAGAAGAAGAGACACAAGCAGATAGGTGTAGGACTTGTTGGTTTCGGACTGCTCTTCATAGGAATGGAAATGATGCAGGAACCACTTGCCTTTCTCAAACAGCGGCCTGAGATGGTTACTGTATTCGGAGACCATCTCTTTCTTGCCTTCCTTTCAGGTCTTGCAATCACACTGCTTGTCCAGTCTAGCTCCGCAACTGTCGGTCTCACGATGGCGATAGCTTCTCAGGGCATAGTACCGCTCCAGACCGCCATTGCTATCATTCTTGGAGACAATATCGGTACGACTATCACCGCCGTCCTTGCGTCACTTGGTGCAAACAGGTCAGCAAAGCAAGCCGCAGCGGCGCACGTAATGATTAAAGTGCTTGGAACGGTCGTAATAATGATGATCCTGCCTTTCTATACTTCTTTGATAGAGAGCACTGCATCGGATATATCGCGTCAGGTAGCAAACGCCCACACGATCTTCAACGTGATAATAGCACTTATGTTCCTTCCGTTCGTCACGCAGTACTCAAAGTTCATCAGAAAACTTCTCCCGGATGATAAAAATGAAAAGGTGCTTGGTGCACTGTTCCTGAACAGGACTCTCATCACCGCATCGAGAGCCGCCGCAGTTGACGCCGTACGTAAGGAGATGATCCGTCTGGGAATATCCTCCTTAAGGATGATAGAAGCGTGCCGGACCATGTTCCTTTCCGACAATGAAAAGCTTGTCGCAGAGATCGACAGGATGGAACGGAACGTGAACGAAATAACGCATGATATCGTACGATATGGTACAGAAGTCGGCCAAGCCGGTCTATCTTCGGACCTTTCAATGATCCTCAATTCATGTATAAGCGGTGTGGGGGATATTGAAAGGATAGGGGACCACGCAACCAATCTGGTAGAGATGTATCAATTCCTGCAGGATCATAAGCTGAAATTCTCCCCAAAGGCGCTTGAAGAGTGCAAAGAGATGTTTGATCTGGTCGTTTCCGCTGTTGCCAAGAGCATTCAGGCCCTTGAAGAGGAAAACCCCAAGATAGCTCAGGAAGTGCTTGATCTTGAGGACAGGATAGATTATATGGAAAAGACGCTCAGGGCCAGACACATCGCCAGGCTTAACGCGGGAGGATGCAGCCCCGATGCTGGAGTGGTTTTTATAGATATTCTCAGTAATCTTGAACGTGTCGGAGACCACGCGCATAACATCGCCATGGTGGTTTTTGACATCGAACGCATGCACAGCCACGGAGAGTAGACATCAGCAGACCTTTACTGATCAGAAGAGGTGTATCGTCGTATGGATTATCATGTAGTGCTTTTAGGCTTTCTCCAGGGTCTTACAGAATTTCTTCCGGTCAGCAGCTCAGGGCATCTGGCCCTTGCACAGATATTTTTAGGGGTGGAGATGCCGCCTCTATCTTATGATCTGGTGCTTCATGTGGCTACGATGGCGGCAACAGTTCTATTCTTTTTTAATGATATCATTAAGCTGTTCAGCGAATGGGTCTCGGGTATTTTCACAAAGGAAGACAGAAGTCTTCCGGGATGGTCGATAGGATGGGCCGTATTTATCGGAACCATTGTAACAGGTGCGATCGGGATGCTGATCAAAGATTTTGCAGAGGAAGCCATGCTGAACTCTCTCATGGTCGGTTTTGGTCTGATCTTTACCGGTATAGTGCTTATATCAAGCCGTTTTATCAGGAAAGGGCTTGGCAGGGTATCGCCCTTTGACGGGATTTGGGTCGGTATTGCTCAGGGCATTGCTGTGATGCCGGGTGTATCACGCTCGGGAATGACTATGATGGCAGGGACAGCTGCCGGGATCAGCCGTGAAGAAGTCTTCAGGTTTTCATTCCTCCTCTCCATACCGGCTATACTGGGTGCAGCGCTCTTGCAGGCAAGAGAGGTCGGAGGATTTGACGTATTCATCTCTTCACTCCCTCAGGGGTGGTATTTGGGAGCTGCAGCGGCATTTGTCAGCGGATTTGTTTCATTATTTGTTTTGAGGAAGCTAGTGATAGCTTCAAAATGGTGGATTTTTGGAATATACTGTCTCGTTCTTGGCTCATTGTCGGTAATTACTTCATTTTTGGGGGTGTGGTGATGGCTCTTGTGAAATCGGGCAGACTGAGATGGGGAATAATTTTTCTCTTTCTCATACTCGGTACGTGGCTGGGTATTTTTCTTCAGCGTTTTAGTGCTTCAGCTGCTCTCTTTTCAAATGTGATAGATTTAATGATAGATGTTAAACAGGTAGACCTGATCATGCTGAGGTTCGGTTTTCATTTTGCCCTCAAAATGAATCTGGGAACGCTTATTGGTGCTGTTGCAGGCATCGCGGCCTCAAGGTGAATAAGGAAATTATCCTTGCTTCGGGAAGCCCGAGGAGACAAATGCTCCTCAGAGAACTGGGCTGGAACATAAAGGTAAAAGTGCCGGCAGCAGAAGAATCTGCAGTGCAGGGGGAAAACCCGGAAGAGATGGTCTGCCGCCTTGCTCACACAAAAGCGCTTTCTGTTTACAATGAATCCCCCGGCAGCTGGGTCATAGGTGCTGACACAGTAGTTGTAGCCGGAGATCATATCCTGGGCAAACCATCAGGATATGAAGGTGCGCTGAGTATGATCGAAATGCTGCAGGGAAAGATACACACAGTGATAACGGGTGTCGCACTCATTGCTCCGGATGGAAGAAAACTGGTAGAGGCGGAAAAAACGAATGTCAAATTCAGGCCGCTTAACGAAAAAGAAATCATTTCTTATGTCGGCAGCGGAGAAAGTTTTGACAAGGCCGGCTCATATGCCATACAGGGACAGGGTATGCTCCTGGTAGAAAGCATAGAGGGGTGCTACTTCAACGTTGTTGGACTCCCTCTTCAGAGACTGAGCAGAATGTTTGCCGACCTTGGGTGGCCTCTCTCTGAACAATGGAGGAAAATGTCATGATCGATCTGAAAGCCAGAAAAATCATTATGACAGCAATGGCTGCAGCAATGCTGCTGGCGTGTCTGGGTATGATCCCAAGGCTCAAAGCTGAACAGTCTAATAAGACGGTCGCATTCGTTATGGAGTTCAGGGATCTGATGACCCTTGCGGTACAGAGTGGCTCTCCTGCTGATAAGATCTGGGAAGAAATAAACAGGCTGGGGGTCATTGGCCTCTCTGTCTCTGAATTTACCGGTGAGGAGCTCTCACTTATAAACCCGCTGCCTCTTAAATATGGTCCTGCGGAGCAGCTTGGATTAAGTTCAGAAAAAATACTTCCCGACAGAGCTGTCATCCTCATGGACAGATCTTCTCCATACTTTGGGCCTCTTTATGAATACCTGAAGCTGAAGATGCCCGCTGTAGAAATTATCGAGATTGGACCGGAAGCCGCAATAATACTTCCGGGCAACACCTCTGACTTTAAAATTTCATCTTTTCTCCCGGATCTCTACGGTCTTGATTTTTGCAGGGAGAACAGTATCCCTGTCCTTTTCAGACCAGGTTCCTGTCCTGCATCAGGCGCTGCAGATACTGCCGCCGCCTTCGATCAACTTACTTCGATCTACAGCAATATTAAAAATGTTACTGCCTCCGGCATGATAATGGCGGGCTATCCTGACTACAAACAGCTTGCAGAGGTCATGAAGCGAAAAGGTATAACTTTTTCCCAGACAGAGTTTATAAAACAGGTCGGTGCTGCGGGATTTGCAAAAGCCATGTATCCAATGGTGATACCGCTTCACAGCCTTACACGTGATGAGGTTGTATCAAGGAGCATATCGAGGCTTCAAATAACGGAGCGTTTTGTCAGAGCTATCCATGAACGTTCAGTGAGGCTGATAATGGTGAGGCCCTATGACCTGAACATGGGCGGAAGGTTAGGGGTCTTTATCGAAGACCTCGAGTTTACGGGCGGATCGATAAAAGCCCGCGGTTACGAATTCGGATGGCCGTCAAATCTCAGAGCATGGCCTGACAGTCTTGCCGGCGCGCTGGCATGCGGTATCATCCTGATATTTTGCGGCTGGTTCTACATTGTACGCCTCAACGCAGGTGAAGATGAGAGAATAAGTATCAAAGCACTCTCTTTCCTGATCCTTGCATCTTTGATGATGTCTGTGGGGATGTGGAAGGTCCCGTTGCTGGCACGCGTATGCGGTGGGTTATGCGGAGCGCTTGCTGCGTCAGAAGCAGCCCTCGCCGCTCTTGAGAGCTGTAAAAAACCCGTTCTTGGTGCCGTGAAAGGGCTTTTCATCGTCGCTGCTGGAGGGCTGGCTATCGCCGCTTTCTACGGCACAACTATGGCTGCGCTGAGGCTGACTCCCTTCTCAGGAGTAAAGCTGACACTACTGCTGCCGCCACTTCTTGTGCTGATCCATGACCTCAGAAGGAGAGTGCACCCGGAATCGCTGCCTGAGATCATCAACAGGCCTGCCGTCTGGGGGGAACTCTTTCTGATAGGCATAATGATGCTTGCAATGCTTATTATGGCTCTCAGAAGCGACAATGTTTCCAATGTTCCGACCTGGGAGGTTGCTTTCCGAGAGTTCATGGAGAGGACCCTGCTTGTCAGACCCAGGACCAAAGAGTTCCTTATCGGATATCCTGCCCTTGTTTTTTACTGGTATGTGGTCAGAAAAGGATGGATACCGGGCTACCGCGAGGCAGTGAGAATAGTCTCGGTACTGGCTTTCAGCTCCGCAGTAAACACCTTCTGCCATTTCCACACGCTGCTTTCACTGAGCGTCATTAGGACAATCAATGGATGGTGGCTGGGGCTTCTGATAGGTGTAATAACAGTTGCCTTCATAAATTACGCAGTGATCCCGATGTCGAAAAAATTTACGAGAGAGATCCACAGTTGAACCGTGCATATGATGTCCTGCTGGCCGGTTATTACGGCTTTGGCAACCTGGGTGACGAACTCCTGGCAGAGGCTTGTGTAAGACTGCTTGTGAGCAATGGAGTTCCCAGGGAGAGGATCGCTGTTCTTTCTGCTGACACGGAAGGCACTAAAAAATCACTTGGAGTCAGTGCTTTTGACAGATGGAAGCTGTCTGAGATCTACAAGGCTCTTAAGGAATCAAACACCATGATCTTTGGCGGAGGAGGTCTTTTTCAGGACCAGACGAGCCTCAGATCATGTCTGTACTACTGGTCCCTGTCTCAGATGGCCCGTTTGTGCTCTGTAAAGACATGGGCGGTGGGACAGTCACTGGGACCGCTCAATACTGCACTCGGTTCATATTTTGCAAAAAAATCCTTCAGCAGATGCCTTTACAGAAATGTCAGGAACAGAAGTTCTTTGGGAATGCTGAACAATTGGGGGTTTTTTGGCACTCAGTCTCCCGATCTGGTAATGTCCATGGAGCTCAACAGAGATTTTGAGAGAGGCGACAGGCTTTTACTCAACCTTCGCACAGGTTATGATAAAGTCTCAAGACTGGCTGTCAGTTCCGCGATAAAAACAGCGGAGGAAAGAAACCTGAAAATATCCGCGATAGCTTTTTCGGATGATGACCTTAAAGAGTTCGAAAAGTATGTTTACAAAGGTACATTAAAATTAGACCAAATTACTGTTGTAAAAACTCTGGCTCAGTTTGAAGATACACTGAGCAGGAGCTGTTGCGCTATTGGCATGAGGCTGCATTTCATCATTCTTGCATTTATTGCCGGACTGCCTGTTCGCGGAGCACCATATGATCCAAAGGTAGTCTCATTCTGCAAGGAATGGGATATTCCAGTTGTAGGATCAGCCGGAGCCGAGTTTTCCTCGTTGCCTGAAGCAGGTATACTTGAAGAGACAGCAGAAAAAGTGGCCGGGTCATTCAAAGAGGGTCTGATCACGGTGTTGGGAGAGACTTATGGAGATAACCAGGATAAATGAACTGGAACAAATAGCCTCTGAAGTAAGGAAAGACATCGTGCGGATGGTTGGTGTTGCACGATCGGGTTTTATTGAATTCCCTCTTCTGATATCTGATGTCCTTGTCTATCTCTACTGGGAAGAGATGCTGCTCCTTGCACAGAGTCCGAAGAGAAATGACAGAGACAGATTTGTCCTCGGAACGGAATATGGCGTCCCTGCTCTTTATTCAATACTTGCAAAACGCGGATACTACGGGAGAGAAGAACTTTGGCACTATAGAAGGCTGGGAGCGTTGCTGCAGGCCCTGCCGGATTTCAGAAGGACACCTGGCATAGATGCACCATGTGTTACATCAGGAACTGAACTTGCCATAGCTGCACCTCTTGCCCAGTCCCTGGGCATGGAAGGCCTCAACGCAAGGGTCTTTTGCTTACTGGAAGAGAGCGAGTATGGTTCCAAGGATTTTTTCCTTGAGGCAGAAAGATGCGCGAAGAAAAACATAAAAAACATTATTGTTATCGCAGCATATAAACACAGAGACGGATCTGATCCAAATGACCTGCAGGTGAAGTGCAGTGATCGTCTTTCCGGATACGGGTGGAAAATACTTGAAATGGATGGAAGCGATTTCGCCGCGATGGAGGAGACCTTTAGCAGGCCAGACCCTGACGGATCGAAGCCAACAGTCATCTTTACCTCAATAAGGAACGGAAGAGGACTCTCATTTGCAGAAGGCGATTATACCAGAACAAAAAAGGGACTGAGCATTGAAGCAATGGACAGGGCTTTGGAAGAGCTGGAGGGTAAATCGAATGGATGACAGGACGAAAACATGTACATGGAATGATTTTTGTGAATATCTTGTTTCGTTTGCAGAGGACGAAGATTTCATTCTGGTTGTCCAGGAAATGGACATAGATCTTGGTCCCTTAAAGGATCTGCCGGAGGAAAAAATCTTTGTGTCGTCTGCCTCAGATCCAAACATGATACTCAATGCCGCAGGGCTTGCATTGAACGGTAAAAAACCATGGATAGCAGGGATATCTTCAAAAATCCTGAGCAGGAGTTATTCACAGATAAGAGAGTCGCTTGCCCTTCCGTCACTGCCGGTTAGAATAGCAGTGCCTGACGGAGGCCTTTCCTGCGGTGAGGAGGGAGCCTCGAGAATAATGACAGAGGATCTGACTCTCATGAGAGCAATGCCCAATATGAGTGTAGCTGTTCCTTCTGACAGAAATTCAGTAAGGGGCATAGCAGATGCCGCGCGCAAGTCTGAAGGCCCAGTTTATATCAGGCTTGGACAAACTCCGCTTTCGCAGCTGAACAATGACCCTGATGGAGATTTCAGTTTCGGAGGAGCAAGGTTTTTGCGCGAGGGTACCTCAGTGACAGTATGCACCTGCGGAATTATGGGCCATCAGGCCCTTAAGGCTGCTGACATACTGGACCAGCAGGGGATCGATATCGAGATACTTGACTTTTACAGCCTGAAGCCTTTCCCTGAGCAGGCACTCCTCGCCTCTGTAAGAAGGACCGGCTGCTGTGTTGTAGCAGAGGAGCACAGTTATATAGGAGGTCTATGCAGCGCGACTGCAGAGTGCCTTTGCAGGACCTATCCGGTACCTGTAAGGTTTGTAGCGATAGATGACGAATTCGTCCACAGCGGGACTCCTGATGAACTCCGGGAGTATTTCGGATTGACATGGAAAGAGATAGTTAACGCAGCGGCGCAGGCATGGGCGCTTCGCAGGAGGTAGTTTTTCTGATATGGAAATAAAATTTTCCGGGGTGACAAAGATATTCCAGCCCGACATAATAGCATTGGAAGATATATATATGCAGGTTGAAAAAGGAGAGTTTGTTTACCTTGTCGGTGAGACCGGATCAGGGAAAACGACCCTTATGCGCTGTATTACGCGCGAGGTCGTCCCCACCAGGGGGCAGATAAGCGTAGGAGGGAACCTTTTAAGGAAGATCAACAGATTCGACCTTGCCCTTTTCAGGAGGGACATAGGAGTCGTCTTCCAGAGCTTCCTTCTTCTTCCGAACCTGACAGCATTCGAGAATGTTGCTTTTGTTCTTGAGGTAATGGGACTTACCCCGCGGGAGATCACTGAGAGAGTCTCTGAGGTCCTCAAGCTTGTAGGGATATGGCGAAGGAGAAATTTATACCCTCCGCAGCTTTCCGGTGGTGAACAGCAGCGTCTGGCAATTGCAAGAGCTATAGTAAACAGCCCCTCGCTTTTGATAGCAGACGAACCTACCGGCAACCTAGATACTCATACCGCTGATGAAATAATGCAGCTGATACTCGGAATAAACGCGGCAGGGACGACTGTGATGATGGCGACGCATAACCAGTACCTTGTCGACACATACCGGCACCGGGTCATTGAGATACACAGAGGACGCATCGTAAGGGACGAAGAGCAGGGGAGGTATGAACTTCATGGCAGCTGTTAGATATGCGTGCAGGGACGGATGGAGGCTTATCGTTCGCCATTGGGGCATGAGCCTGCTGACAATATTCACTGCTATGTCTGTTTTTTACATAATAGGAGCCAGCACCCTCTTTGTGCTTAACGTAAAAAATATCGTCAGTTCGCTTGAAAACCAGATGACGATCCAGGCTTACCTCAAACCGAAAGCTGATGTTAAGGCAGCGGAAAAAGCTATCAAAGCGCTTCCTTATGTCAAAGAGACGAAACTGATAACAAAAGATATGGCGCTTGAACGTCTCCGCTCCAGGATCGGAGAGCAGGCAAAAGCTGTTATGCTGCTGGGAGAGAACCCGCTGCCCGAAAGCATTGAGATAAAAGTTAGAAAAGCTTCAGATGTAGCCGAAACGGCGCGTCTGCTTGTCGCTGTTCCTGAGATAGAGGATATCGTTTACGCCGGACGAGTCGCTGAAAAACTAACGAAAGTATCAGGCTTTGTTGAAAAGTTTTCGATCGTTATGCTGCTGGTCGCTATAGCGGCAAGCGGGGTAGTCCTTTTCAACACGATAAGGATATCTGTCTATTCGAGGGAAGAAGAGATAGGCGTAATGATGATGGTAGGAGCTACGTCGACCTATGTGACTCTTCCTTTTGTCATTCAGGGCTTTATCCTTGGACTCACCGGGGCATTTTTTGCATCCATCCTTCTTGGAGGAACATACTATGCCGCGGTGACCAGATTAAAAGACATGCTTCCTTTCATACCGTTCATAGAATCAACAAAACTTACAGGTAAACTTGCATTTATGCTTATATGCTGCGGTGCAACAGTGAGTCTTATTTCAAGTCTGATGGCCGTGGAAAAATTTATAAGGAAAGCGTCTAAACCGCTTTAAAGGATCTTTCGGGGGGTAAGAATGAATTTGTTCTGCAAAAGGATCACAGGTTTTTTAATTTTCTTTTTTCTCACCGCATCACTCCTTCTCTTTTTTACAGCAGGACTGATTTATGCTGCCGAAAAAAAAGAAGATGACCTTGACAGACAGATCAAAAAACAGGAAGAAGAGTATCAGAGGATACAAAATCAGATATCAACCACAAAGAAAAAACTCACTGAAACGACCAAAAAGGAAAAGACAGTTACGCAGCAAATAGAGGTATTGAGCCAAAAAATAACGATAACCCAGCAGAAGGTAAATGTAGTCAGTCTAAAAGTAAAAAAGGTCCATAAAAACATAGTAAATCTTTCAAACGAAATAGTTGAGAAAAACAAAAGGATAGCCGAGGTAGAAGAGCTCTTAAAGCATCGTCTCGTCTCCATCTATAAGTACGGCGGAGTAAGTGACTTTAACCTTTTGCTCTCCTCGCAGGGAGCGGAAGATGCTCTGGCGAACTCCTATCTGCTCGGCAAAATAGCCGAGCAGGACCAGCAGCTCATAAACGAACTAAAATTTCAGAAACAGAAATTAAGCGAAACCCAGGAACAGCTTAAGATTCAAAAGTTAAGCCTTGAATCACATGGGAAAGAACTGAAAACGCAGACAAATGAGCTGAAAGGTGCGGCAAATGAGAGAAACGCGATACTTGCCAGGGTACGCAAGGACAAGGATCTCTACATGGCTCAGCAGAATGAGCTTCTCAGGGCGTCAAAAGAGCTCCAGGCAACAGTCAAAAGATTGCTGGCAGAAAAAAGAAAACTGGCTGCACAGAAGCACCCCGGGAAACCACAGACAGTTTACTATAGAGGAGGAAGACTGGCCTGGCCCGTACAGGGTACGATCACAAGCACCTATGGAACGAGGATACATCCGATATTCAAAACTAAAATTACACACACGGGACTTGATATCAGCGCTCCTAACGGCACTCCGGTCAAAGCCGCTGATACAGGCGAAGTTCTCTTTACCGGATGGCTTAGCGGCTACGGACACGTGGTCATCCTTGACCACGGCGGAAACCTCACCACGGTATACGCACATCTCTCAAAGATAGAATGTACAGAGGGGGCAAAGGTAAACAGGGGGAGTCTTATTGGCAGGGTAGGAGCCACCGGGGTCGCTACCGGAAACCATCTCCATTTTGAGACCAGAGTAAACGGAGATGCTGTCAATCCAATGAGATACCTGCAGTAACAAATAAATTTACAAGCACAAAGAAAGGTTAGTGGTCTTCATGTTTAATAAATACAGAGATGTAGCTCTTGGCATTGTTTTAGGTCTGATGGTAGCCGCAGGTATATATATGACTCCACAGGCGATAAGCGCCGACTGGCCAAAGGGGCTTCCTTTTTCGTCCCAGCAGCTTGCGATAATCAAACAGACTAAGATGATTCTTGAGACGTACCAGGTCGACGGAGACAAAAAAGGCACCATCGATGACACAAAAATGTATTACGGGGCAATGAAAGGTCTGGTCAGCTCTGTAGGTGACCCATTTACGCGTTTTGTGGAACCCAAGGAGCTGGAGGAAGAAAACCTTGAGATGGAGGGCGAGTACGGGGGTCTGGGGATATACATCACCTCCCGTGACGGACGTACTATAGTTATTGCACCAATAGAGAACACTCCTGCAGACAGGGTAGGTCTGAAGCCGCTTGATGAGATCGTGAAGGTCGACGAAAAGAATGTCATTGGGATGACCAGCGACGAGGTCGTCAAACTTTTGAGAGGTCCCGCCGGAAAGTCGGTAAAGATCGGTGTCAGGCGTAAAAATGAAGAAAAATTACTGGAGTTCGTCATAGTAAGGGAAATAATAAAGATAAAGACCGTAAGGCTGGAAATGCTTGGCGGAAGGATAGCATACATAAAAATAAATCAGTTCAACCTGAAGACTGATGCTGAGCTAGAGGCGATAATAAAATCTGCCAAAGCTAAAAAGGCCACAGGGATCCTGCTGGATCTCAGAAACAATCCCGGAGGCCTTCTTAATTCCTGCGTTGATGTAACGTCACAGTTCATAAACGGCGGAGTAGTGGTAGGGATGAAGGGTCGCTTCGAAAAGGCCAATGACACGCTGTACGCTGTTGAAGGGAGGGCTACCAAGCTGCCGGTCGTAGCTCTGGTAAACGAGGGAAGCGCAAGCGCGGCAGAGATACTTGCAGGAGCCCTGAAAGACCACAAGAGGGCAACCATTGTCGGAAAAAAGACATTTGGCAAGGGATCCGTGCAGTCACTGTTCAACCTGCCGGACAACTCAGGCATTTACATAACTATCGCACGCTATACGACACCTTCCGGGTTCGTTATCGACCACAAAGGTCTTGAACCCAACGTAAAGGTCGAGGGTGAGATAACAAAAGAAAAGATCAACGACAAACAGCTGCGTAAAGGGCTTGAAATACTTCGCAAGGAAGTTGCAAAGAAGAAAAAAACAAGCTAAACAGAAAAGGTGGATCGAATGGGACGCCACGACAAGAACAAAGAGAGCCTTATAAATGGTCTTCTCAAACTGGCTTTGCTGGCAGTCCTAACTTTAGTGTTGCTCTTCGTCTTTTGCAGGATCTATCCTGAAAAGTTTTCCCCCTCTGTGGTGAGCAGGGTAGAGAGCATATCGGCCACTGCCGATCAGTTTAGATCTAAAGCGGTGTCTCTCTTCAGAGGGGATAAAGACGATCAAAAAGTAATGTCAGATACGAAACCGCAGGAGGAAGAGAAAGAGGTTCCTTCTGTCATGAGCAAAGATCTGAAAGTCGAGGAAGAAGCTCCCCCCAAAAAGACCCCGGACAAAAGACCCATTCTGGCAATAGTGGTCGATGATGGGGGAAATGCCCTCGATATGGCAAAAAAAGTCGCATCATTTGACCTGCCTCTGACATGGGCGATACTTCCATACACAAGGTACGCCGGCGAAACAGCAGCCATTGCTGACGCCGCCGGAATACCCTACCTGCTGCATCTGCCGATGCAGGCTGAGATAGACAAGGACTCCAAAGAATACCTGGTGGGCGAGGGAATGGACCGGAACATGATACGAGAAGTAACGGTCAAGGCTCTGAACTCGCTCCCTTCTCCCATAGGCATAAACAACCACAGAGGTTCCCTTGCAACTTCAAAATGGGACATAATGGTCCCGATAATTGACGTGCTCAAAGAAAGGCAACTGTTGTTTCTGGACAGCAGAACTTCCGGCAAAAGCGTTGCTTATGAGGCAGCCAAAGCTGCGGGTATAATGGCCTTAAAAAACAGAGGATTCCTCGACGGGACACCGGACAAGGATTCAATAAAAGCCAGGTTTGACCAGGTCGTAAAAACGACACTGCAGAGAGGGGATATGATTGTTATCTGCCATTTCAGGCCGGCTACCCTCCTCTTTCTCGAAACACTGAATAAGGAATACACGAAACTTCCGGTCCGGCTGGTGACGCTTCCGGAGATGGCTGAAACACAGAAAGAAAATGAGGATGGAGAAGAACAATGATGACAGGCTCAGAGACGAACATGGTCATTGGAACTCAGTGGGGCAATGAAGGCAAGGGAAGAATAGTGGACTTCATTGCAAACAGATCTGATGTCGTTGTTCGTTTTCAGGGGTGTTCAAACGGCGGGCGGACAATATTTACCTGCGGTGAAAAATACAGAGTAAGCCACCTGCCGAGCGGGATCCACCATGACGGCAAAAACTGCCTTATCTGCGGCGGCGTGACGCTGGACCTTGAAAAGGTATCAGACGAAATAGCGATGCTAAAGGAGGCAGGCGTCCTCAAAGCCCGGCTTACCATAAGCAAGTCATGCCACCTTATACTGGACTATCATAAAAAACTTGATGTCCTTGACGGTCGCAAACTGGGTCACGACAGAAACAGGACAATGGTCGAACAGGGATTCGGGCACAGCTGTTCCGACAAGTACAGGAGGATGGGCATAAGGATAGCCGATCTTCTCTATCCGGACATACTCCACGACAAAATAAAAGATAACCTGAATGTAAAGAACGAATATTTCACAAAAATTTACAGGGAAAAGGCACTGGATCCCGACGAACTCTATGCAAAATGCCTCCGACTTGGAGAAAGACTCATACCGTACATAGGAGACCCGGAAGAGATAGTTGAGAAGGCTGTATCAAAAAATCAAGGGATCCTCTTCGAAGCCTGCGACGGAGCTCTTAACGACGTCGAACGCGGTCTCTATCCATATGTGATGCCAATATCTTCGTTATCCGCGGCGGCGCTTACGGGGACAGGTCTCAGGTGGAATTCTCCGATGCGGATAATAGGTGTTGCCAAGGTTTACTCTACAAGAAACGACAACGGCCCCTTCGTTACCGAAGAAACAAGTGCCGTGACTGCTTTTATCAGAAACAGGGGAAAAGAATTTACAGGGGTGACCATAGAGCCAAGGAGAGTTGGATGGTTAGATCTTCCTGCCCTCAGATACGCGTTAAAAGAAAACGGAGTACACGCACTTGCACTTACAAAGCTCGATGTACTTTCCGGTATCGACGAACTGAAGGTCTGTACCTCATACAATGTCGATGGTGAAGAAAAAAAGACTTTCGATTTAACAAGCAGGGATGTCTGGAAAGCCATTCCCGTCTACAGGATATTTGAAGGGTGGAAAGAGGACCTCTCTTCATACAATGATTTCAAAACACTGCCGATACAGGCTCAGGAGTATATAAAATTTATCGAAGAAGAGGCAGGAGTTCCGGTTATTTGGGTCGGAGTCGGGGCGGACTGGGGAAAGGCTCTCTTTATCAGAAGGTAAGCAAGGTCAGAAAAATAGATTTCAAAAACTGTTGACATGTCAGGCGAAATCGGTATAATAGCTAACGTTGTTGCAGATGCGGTACGACTTAGCGAAGCGGGCGGATAGCTCAGCGGGAGAGCACCTGCCTTACACGCAGGGGGTCGTAGGTTC
>JBFXIQ010000010.1:0-35501 GCA_050175815.1 Synergistaceae bacterium | reverse complement strand
TCTGTCATGCGGGCCTTGAAATCTGCTGCAAAATTTTCGTCAGTTACGCCTGGAAGATTTATCTTCACATTGTAAGCTGCGGCTTTTCCGGCCGCTTCTCCCAGAAGTGCGGCACTTCCTGCATCGCTTATAGTGTTGGTGTTGCCGTTTTTTGCTGCCAGATAAGCCAGTTCAGTCATTTCTACACAGGCTTCCAGGGTAAGAAGAGGAACTTCTGTGGCAAGTTTTGAAGCCTCGCCCATTGCCTTTTTACGCAGGGACTTCTCCTCCTCTGTAGCCTTGGGCATTTTCATTGCTGCCATAAAAGTATTGAAGGACTCGGTGTCCCTGTTCATCAGTTCTACGAACTTGAACCGCAGGGACTCGCTTTTGCAGACGACATCTTCCATCAGCTGCCAGCTCTCTTTGTATTTTTCCTTGCCTATCGTAAGGTTGGCCACCATCGAAACAAGTGCTGAACCAAGAGAGGCGCAAAGAGCTGCTACGCTTCCTCCCCCGGGTGCCGGTGAATCCGAGGCAAGCTCGTCGAGAAACGCGCGTATTTCCATTCTTTCAAATTTCATAAATATCACCCGCTATCCTTTTACAAGTTTTGACAGATATTCATCGTCAGCAATGAACGGAACGGTGATGTGTCCGTCGCTTCTCTTGCGGTTGAACTCCCCTACCGTTGAAAGCGCATTTTCGTTCCTCGCCCATGCGCGTCTGGCAACTCCGCTGATAACATCCCAACTCAAAGAGGCTTTGATTATGCTGTCTACCCTATCGCTTCCGTCAAGCACAAGGCCGAAGCCCCCGTTTATGGATTTGCCTGTTCCGACTCCTCCGCCGTTATGCAGTGCGACCATGCTCATTCCTCTGGCGCAGTTTCCCGCAAAGCAGTGAATGGCCATCTCGCCCATGATATTACTTCCGTCCTTGATGTTGGAAGTTTCACGGTAGGGCGAATCGGTCCCGGATACATCGTGGTGGTCTCTTCCAAGCATTACAGGCCCAATATCTCCTGTGCGGACCATTTCGTTGAACTTAAGGGCGATGCGCACCCTGCCCTCTTCGTCCTGATACAGTATCCTGCACTGTGTACCAACAACGAGCTTATTTTTTTCTGCGTCCCTGATCCATGCCCAGTTGTCGTGATCCTGGAACCTGCGGCTGGGATCAATGCAGTCCATAGCTGCTTTGTCTGTCTTCCTGAGGTCTTCAGGATCGCGGCTCAGACAGCACCAGCGGAAGGGACCGTAGCCGTAGTCGAAAAGGAGCGGACCCATTATGTCTTCTACGTATGAGGGGAAGACGAATCCCTCATATGTATCTACTCCGTTTTTGGCTATTTCGGTGACTCCCGCGTCAAACACGGCCCTCATAAAGGAGTTGCCGTAGTCGAAGAAATAAGTTCCTTTTTCTGTCAGCGCCTTGATCAGTTCATAATGTTTCCTGAGCGTCTTGTCTACAAGCCTGCAGAATTCTTCCTTGTCCTCTGTAAGCAGTCTTGTCCTCTCTTCGAACGAAATGCCCTGCGGGCAGTATCCGCCATCGTATACTGCGTGGCATGATGTCTGGTCAGAGAGAAGTTCTATGTATATATTATTGTCCAGCGCGAACTGCAGGAGGTCTACGATGTTCCCTTCGTAGGCGATCGAAAGAGGCTTGCCCTCATTCATTGCATCCTTTGCCCATTTGAAGGCTTCAGGAAGATCCCTGGTCCTCTTGCTGACCCATCCCTGGCTGTGCCTTGTATCTATGCGGGAAGGGTCTACCTCTGCAACGATCGACGCAGCTCCGGCGATTTCTGCCGCTTTTGGCTGTGCTCCGCTCATTCCGCCAAGTCCGGAAGATACGAAAAGGTGTCCTGCGAGACCTTTGCCTTCAGGAAGGTGGAATTTGCTTCTGCCGGCGTTGAGGAGTGTGTTATATGTCCCGTGGACGATTCCCTGCGGACCTATGTACATCCATCCTCCGGCTGTCATCTGTCCGTAATTCGCAACTCCGAGTGCTGCTGCCCTGGTAAAATCTTTTGGGTTGTCGAACATACCCACCATAAGTCCGTTCGTCAGTATTACCCTTGGTGCAGAAGGGTCGGAACGGAAGAGGCCAAGAGGATGTCCTGACTGAACGACCAGAGTCTGATCAGGTGTAAGTATTTCAAGGTATTTTTTTATCAGCCGGTACTGCATCCAGTTCTGGCATACCTGTCCCGTCTCTCCGTATGTTACAAGCTCATACGGATAAAGAGCTACGTCAAAGTCCAGATTGTTGTCGATCATTACCTGGAAAGCCCTGCCCTCTGTGCATTTGCCCCTGTATTCATCGATCGGCCTGCCGTAGAGGCGTCCCTGAGGTCTGAAACGGTAACCGTATATGCGTCCGTGCTCGCGGTATTCCTGCAGGAATTCCGGGGCAAGTTCCTTGTGGTACTTTTCAGGTATGTAACGAAGCGCATTTTTAAGAGCCAGTACAGTTTCTTTGTCGTTCAGCACCTGTCCCCTGTTTGGAGCTCTTCTGATCCCCTGCTCGAATTCCGCTTTGGGCGGGAGACCTTCCGGAAAGTCCAGTGTGATCTCGAGTGCTTTTCCTGTCTTTGGATCAAACATGCTAGGTCAACTCCATTCATAATTATTTTTATTTTTCATGAGATATTTTTCTTGACTAAGAAAAATATCTGATTATACTAATTGTAACGCAAAAATTTAGGAATGGAAAGTATTAAAGCTGTGAAATATGATAAATATCTAACAGTAAAATGATTCATCTCAATGCCATGATTATAGCACCGCAGAACCAAGACATCAGCATAAAAACATTAAAAGGGGGATTTTGTAATGAGCTCAAATTCAGTAGTCCTAGACGGGAAATCTCTTACTATTAGCGATATTGTCAACGTTGCAAGAAATGGTTACAAGGTAGAGCTTGATCCGGTGGCAGAAAAACTTATATCAGAATGCGCTGATTCGGTAAAGGAATGGGTGAACGAAGGACGTGTGGTTTACGGCGTGACAACAGGATTCGGAGACCTGGCTTCAGTGGTCATCCCGAGAGATCAAAGCCGCCAGCTGCAGGAAAATCTCCTTATGAGCCACGCCTGCGGTTTTGGAGAGGCACTGCCTGAAGATTACGTCAGGGCAATAATGCTCCTCAGGATCAATACCCTTACAAGGGGATACTCCGGCATCAGCCTTCAGACACTGACCCAGCTTGTCAACTATCTCAACCTGGGCATTCATCCGGTGATCCCGCGTCAGGGATCTGTAGGGGCAAGCGGCGACCTCTGCCCTCTTTCACATCTTGCCATTACACTGATAGGTCTTGGAGAGGTCGTTTATAAAGGCAAAAAAATGCCTACCCTTGAGGCGCTCACCATTAACGGGCTTAAGCCGGTCGATCTGATGCCTAAAGAGGGACTTGCCCTTAACAACGGTACTACTGTCATGACTGGCATAGGAACTCTCTGCCTTTATGATGCAAAGAGACTGATGAAGAATGCTGACATTGCTTCGGCTCTCTCAGCGGAGGCCCTTCACGCTGTCCCATACGCCTTTGACAGACGCACACACGATCTGCGTCCGCAGGTCGGGCAGAGCATCGTTGCAGAAAACATGAGAAGGCTTACCGAAGGCAGCGAGATAATCGAAACATACAAAAAAGACAGAGTGCAGGACGCTTACTCTCTGCGCTGCCTCCCCCAGGTCCATGGGGCAAGCAGGGACGCTCTTTCGTATGTTGAGACCGTATTAAACATCGAGATCAATTCAGTGACCGACAACCCGATCATTTTCCACCAGGACGGAGAGGCGATCAGCGGAGGCAATTTCCATGGACAGCCCATAGCCATGGCTATGGATTTCTTCGGCATTGCTGTAGCTGAGATAGCTGACATATCAGAGAGACGTGTGGCAAGACTGGTAGACCACAAACTGTCTGATCTTCCGCCTTTCCTTGTTGCAGAGAGCGGACTTAACAGTGGGTTCATGATCCCTCAGTATACCGCTGCTGCAATAGTTTCTGAAAATAAAGTCCTGGCACATCCTTCATGTGTGGACTCCATCCCTACCTCTGCCGGCCAGGAAGACCACGTTTCAATGGGCGGCTACAGCGCAAGAAAAGCACTTACCATATTGAACAACACCACACGCGTGATCTCAATAGAGATGCTGAACGCCGCACAGGGCATTGATTTCAGGGCTCCCCTGAAACCGGGGCGTGGTACATCTGCTGCTTATAAGGCGTTCCGCAGGGAAGTCCCATTCTACGCGAAGGACCAGCATATGCAGCCACTTATGCTTAAATCTCTTGAACTGGTGACTGATGGCACTATAATTGATGCAGTCGAGAAAGAGATCGGCGAGCTGAAGTAAAAAATATCAAACTTTATCAAATACAGGGAGGAATGAGTATGGCAATGCAGTTGATCGAATGTGTGCCGAACTTCAGCGAAGGAAGGCGCCCGGAAGTTATTGAAAAAATAGTTGATTGTTTTAAGGATAAAAGAGGGGTTTACCTTCTCGACCACCGCGCTGACGAAGACCACAACAGGCTGGTCATAAGCCTTGTCGGAGCTCCTGCCCCTATTCAGGACGCATTGATAGAAGCCGCAAGGACCGCACTTGAAAATATCGACATGAACTCCCATCAGGGAGGTCACCCAAGGATCGGAGCAGTTGACGTTGTACCCTTTACCCCAATAAAGGGGATATCAATGGAAGAGTGCATAAAGCTTGCACACGATTTCGGGGAGCGTTATTTTAAAGAATGCGGGATCCCTGTCTACTTTTATGAAGATGCAGCCAGACGGCCGGAAAGAAAACGCCTGGAGGTCATCCGCAAGGGACAGTATGAAGTCCTTAAGGAAGAGGCAAAAACGAAAGAAGAAAGAATGCCCGATGTAGGCGGACCGGGACTCCATCCTACGGCCGGAGCCACAGTCATTGGTGCCCGCAAGTTTCTTGTTGCGTTCAACGTCAACCTTGACACGGCTGACCTGGATGTTGCCAAAAAGATCGCAAACACAGTAAGGGCATCCTCCGGCGGTTTCTGTCATGTAAAGGGCATAGGCCTTGCGCTTGAGGAACGCGGCATCACCCAGGTCAGCATGAACCTTGTAGATTACGAGAAGAACTCGCTCTACAGGGTGCTTGAAATGATAAGGATGGAAGCCAGAAGATGGGGTGTACAGGTCATAGAGACCGAGGTATACGGCATGATCCCTGTTAACGCCATACTTGAGAGCGCTGCGTACTACATGCAGATCAACGACTTCGATCCCGCACAGGTGCTGGAGCTCCAGCTACTTGAACTGATGGGAGAGAGGGCGGAATGACAGTAAAACTATACAGGAACGCAAGGGTATTTACCCCGCTTGATTCAGGACACCCTCTGAGGGGCAAAGAGCAGGGAAAGATAAAGGAGTATAGCCGGGGAGCTATTCTTACCGTAAATGGCCTGATAGAGGCCATTGGAGACGAAAAAGAAGTACTCAACGGGCTGTCTTCCTCGTCTTTTGTCAATGAAGAGAGAGACATGGAAGGAGCCTGTGTGATACCCGGATTTGTAGACCCGCACACTCATCTCTGTTTCGCAAAGAGGCGCGAGGACGAGTTCAAGATGAGACTGGACGGACTCCCCTACCTCGAGATTCTCAAGCGCGGGGGCGGCATACTCTCATCCGTAAAGGCAGTAAGATCCGTTACAGAAGAAGAGCTCTTCTGTAACACAAAAAAACTTGCCATGTCAGCTCTTGCAAAGGGTACGACAACGGTCGAGATCAAGAGCGGTTACGGACTTGACCTCGAACTGGAGTTAAAGATGCTCTCGGTAATTAGCAGGATATCAAGGGAGACTCCTCTTGATGTTATCCCGACATTTATGGGTGCACATGCTGTTCCTGCTGAGTACAAAGAACGACCTGACGATTTTGTTGATCTCATAATCAACGAGATGCTCCCAAAGGTCAAAGATCAGGGAATAGCCGAGTTCTGCGACATATTCTGCGAAGAGGGCGTTTTTTCTGTTGATCAGAGCAGAAAGATACTCAAAGCGGCAAAGGCTTTGGGGTTTGAAATGAAGATACACGCGGACGAAGTCCACGACCTGGGCGGAGCCGGACTTGCGGCAGAACTCGGTGTAAAGTCGGCTGAGCATCTGCTCGCTGCCAGCGAAGAGAACCTTCGTGCAATGGGGCATGCCGGATCTATAGCGGTGCTTCTGCCGGCGACTGCCTACAGCCTGAAAAAGCCCTACGCCAGAGGCAGGGAAATGATAGACTGGGATGTCCCTGTGGCACTTGCTACTGACTGCAACCCCGGATCCTGCTTCTGTGAGTCGGTGCCATTCATATTCGGTCTGGGCGTAATGAATATGAACATGACTATAGAAGAAGCTCTTGTCGCCTCAACACTGAATGCGGCATACGCAGTCAACAGACAGCATAAGGTCGGAAGCCTTGAACCCGGCAAACAGGCAGATTTCCTTGTCCTTGACGGAGAGACACCAACAACACTGGCCTATCATGCGGGAAGCACCTCAGTGCTTGAAGTGCACAAACTGGCAGAGCGTGTAGCATAATAAGAAACTGTCAAACTATAAAAATAATGAGTCGGGCCTGAGATAGGCTCGACTTTGCTTTTGACTCCCGCCGGAATAATTTACCGGCAGCTTCTAAAAACTCTTCAGCAGATGAACATTGAGTCCCCAAACGAGAAGAATCTGTATTTAAGATCCACAGCCTCCCTGTACGCCTCCATGATACTCTCGTATCCTCCAAAAGCTGAGACCAGCATAAGCAGCGTGCTTTTCGGCAGATGATAATTCGTTATCAGAGCATCAATGACCCTGAATCTGAACCCAGGAGTGATGAAAAGTCTTGTGTCCAGCATCCCGGGTCTTACTTCCCCGTATCGCATAGCGAAGGATTCAAGAGTCCTCACAACCGTGGTCCCTACCGCGATCACACGGCCTCCGCTTATTTTTGTTTCTGCAATTTTTCGGGCAGTAATATTTGATATTTCGCATAGCTCGCTGTGCATTATATGTTCAGATAAGTTTTCAGTTTTAACCGGACGGAAAGTGCCCAGTCCGACCTGCAGCGTAACAAAAGCCTCATCTACGCCCATTGCCCTGATCTCTTTCAGGAGTTCCTCCGTGAAATGAAGCCCGGCTGTGGGCGAAGCGACAGAATTTTCCTTTTCCGGTCTGGAATATACCGTCTGGTAGCGCTCAGGCTCCGCATGAGTCTCAGTGATATAGTGTGGAAGCGGTGTCGTACCGTATTTGTGTATGATCGCAAAAGGATCTGCAGAAGGGGCGAAATAAACATTCCTTACCCCGTCTTCAAGCCTTTCGCCGACTACGATCTCCACGTCCTCTCCCAGCCGGACATACGTTCCCTCTTTAAGTTTTCTGCCTGGTCTTACGAGAGCTGTCCACTTATTTGGTTCAGCTGCCGGAGAGAGGAAAAAGATCTCCACTTCCGCGTTGCCATTTTTTTTGATCCCCGGGAGACGTGCCGGAAGCACCCTTGTATCGTTGAGTACAAGCAGGTCACCTTTTCTAAGATGATCCTTGATATCCCTGAATATTTTATGCTCTCTTGTCCCTGAATCTTTATGAAGGACCAGCAGCCTTGATGAATCTCTCGGTTCTACTGGGTCCTGTGCGATAAGTTCTTTGGGAAGACAGTAATCAAATGTTGAAGTCTTTGAGAAATCCGGTCCGGCAATGTCCAAAATATCCTTCCTCACTGTCCTATTGTTGTTCCGGGGAAATAATACTCGAGTATCTGTTCGAATGTCCAGCCTTTTTCTGCCATAGTTTTTGCTCCCCACTGGGACATGCCGACCCCGTGTCCCGAGCCCCTTCCGAATATCCTTACGCTTTGACCGGAGGCAGAAGCCATTGAAAGGTCCGGAGAGTATCTTATATCGGGTATCCCTGCTGTTTCAGCCGGATCCTCATCAGTCCTTTCAGAGGGCTGCTCGGGCATTGGAAGGCGTCCCTCTGCTCTGGCTATTCCTTTTTCTATGAATAGGTCGTAATAATCGGGTTTTGAGAGGATCTCCATAAGCTCAAGTGTAGTAAAGACCCTTTTCTTGGTGAGCCAGATCAGCTTCTCTTCCTTATCTTCAGGCATTTCGGATAGGTCTGTCTTTTCGGTCACTGTCACTGCTGGGGACTTATTATTGTTTTTCTTTGGTTCCGGTGAAAGAGGCAGTGATCCGCGTTCCTCGTTTATGTAAGGTGAACGGGCCCCAAATTCGAACAGAGTGCTTTTTACCTTGTCAGCTCCGATAATGTTTCTGAATGTATAGCCCGAAATAGCCTTGGTTCCTCCTGTGCCTATGATCTCCATTTTCAGTATCCTTCCGGACTTATCCCTTTTGAGAGGTGTGATCGAATGTATAGTTCCAATATTTATTCCATTGCTGATAAGTTTTGACTCGATAAATGACATGGGCAAGCTGATCTCCCAGATAGTGTTAGGCCCCGAATAAGCAAATGGCTCCGCCTTTGGTTCGAGGTAAGGGATATCCCCTCCCCATACGTTGCCTGAAGAAGTGACCATCCCTCCGCTGTCCGAATGGTAATAGACACTGGCAGGGCTTCCTCTCCATCTGAGTATAAGCCCGGAAGTCTCTTCTATAGCACTGTCTGCTATCCTGTCCTCACCTGATATACCTTTGTAAACCTGGCAGTGATATCCGTCGCAGAGGTCGTCTTCTCCATGTTTGCCTCCTGCACGTACAGCAAATGTCCTTGCAAGGATGCACTGAGCCTTGACCGCCTCGATGTGCCACTTTGGGTTCATTTCGGCCTTAACTACGCCCCGTAGGTACTGTTCCAGATCTACAATGTTGGTGACCTTGAATCCATTGGACGAATTTTTAAACAAAAAACAGCCGCGATAAGCTCTTCCGTTATACTTCATTGGAGAATCAGAGACTGCCTTTAAGGGCATTTTGAAAGTGTTGCTTCCTGCAGAGATTTCTCCGCTGCCTCTTTTTTGGATAGTCACAGTTCCTGAAAGGACGCTCTCTTTTCCATCAGAGTCGGTGAATTTTATACCTGTCCCGGAAAGTGATCCGCCCGAAGCGCCCTTTTCCAAAAGAACAGATACTTCTTTTATAACGGAATATGCCTCAGATGGAAGAAAAAAAAGAGAAAAGATAACAATAAAATATAAGGGCAGTTTTTTCAATGTTTCCACCTGGAAAAAATGTTTAGAATTATAGTGATTATTACGCTTACCAAAAGCATAGTGCCGAATGGAGCAAATACAGTCAGGTTTTTCTTCTGGTAAGTAATATCCCCCGGGAGGCTGCCAAACGGCAGATTCAAACGACCTGCCAGGAGCAGGACAAATCCTGCGAAAGTTATTATAAGTCCTGCTGCAATAAGCATTTTGCCTATTTGGTGCATTCCATATCTTCCTCTGACAAAAGCTGCATCTGCTGATATTGTACAAAATGCGGTGAAACGGGTATCCCAAGGTAGTCCCATGTATTCCTTGTAGCTTTCCTTCCTCTTGGGGTCCTCTCAAGCAGGCCCTTCTGTATCAGGTAGGGTTCGTATATATCTTCGATCGTCTGGGTATCTTCGTTCAGCGCAGCAGCAAGGGTTGAAAGTCCCACAGGACCGCCGTCGAAAAGCTCGACCAGCGCCATGAGGAACTTTCTGTCGCCTTCATCAAGCCCTTCTGAATCAACGCCTAGCATGTCCAGTGCAAACTTGGAAAGCTCCCTTTCTACAATGGCCACTTTCTTCACTTCAGCGACGTCCCTCACCCTTTTAAGGAGCCTCAGGGCAACGCGAGGCGTTCCCCGTGAACGAAGTCCAATTTCGACAGCTGCTTCATCAGATATATTTACACCAAGAACATCTGCTCCGCGTTTTACTATAGAAGTAAGCTCGTCTGGCGAATAAAGGTGAAGCTGTTCAACTATGCCGAATCTTGCTCTTAACGGTGATGTCAGGAGTCCAAGCCTTGTTGTTGCTCCAATGAGGGTAAATTTTGGAAGAGAGAGCCTTATGCTTCTTGCGAGAGGTCCCTTTCCAACTATTATCGAAAGGGAAAAATCTTCCATTGCGGGATACAGTATCTCCTCAATGTGAGCAGACATCCTGTGTATTTCGTCAATAAAGAGGACATCGTTTGGCTGGATGTTGGAAAGAATAGCAGCAAGGTCCCCTGCCCTTTCAAGGGCGGGTCCGGTCGTCACGCGCAGGTTGCCCTTCATTTCCTTCGCGATTATCCCTGCAAGAGTCGTCTTGCCAAGGCCTGGAGGTCCGTAAAAAAGCGTGTGGTCAAGAGGCTCGCTTCGCTGAAGGGATGCTGTCATGAAGATCGTGAGTTTGTCCTTCAGTCCGCCTTGTCCGATAAATTCATCAAGCGCCTGAGGGCGCAGTGTGAAGACCTCATCCTCTTTATCATTTTTTATTTTTTCTATAAATTTGTCGTTGTTATCGATCATAATTAGCCCTCATCATTTTTCTTTCAGTTCCTTCGAAGCAAGCTCAGTGAGGCTTTAAGGAGAGCCTCCTCTGTCCAGGAAGCTTCGTTGCCTGCCTCGGCCCTGGACCTTGATATTGCACGGACTGCTTCCCCCTGGGTGAAACCAAGCCCTGTGAGGGCTTCCATAACGAAACTGTCCGATACGTGATCTTTTTGCCCCTGTTCACCAAAACTTTTGATGTCACTGAATTTCTTCGAGATCTTATTTTTCAGTTCGAAGCATATGCGTTCTGCCCTCTTTGCACCCAGACCCGGAACTGTAAGCATTGCGCTACTTCCCGATGCTATCGCCTGCAGGATCTGTTCTGCATCTAGGTGCCGCAGGAGCGTTACGGCAAGCTTGCCTCCTACCGTCTTGACCTGGAGAAGTTCCAGAAAGAGCAGTCGCTCACGCTTGTCAGAAAAACCGAAAAGACTTATTCCCGCATCGCTTACCTGCATGTAGGCGAAACAGAAAAGCTCCTCTGAGAGAGAGGCCTGAGACATGAGAGACCTGGATGAAAACACCTCAAGGCCAAATCCAGAGACCTCAAGTGTTATGCTTTCATCACCTATGGATATAACTTTGCCTCGAAGTGAATTGATCATTTTCAGTATCCCTTCAGTATATTTCTGTCGAATGATGACATAGAAAGTCCTGCAATAGCTACCGCCAATGCATCAGCAGCGTCATCGGGAGTGGGGTTTTTCTCCAGCCCAAGAAGGTTTGCGACCATACCCTGCACCTGTCCCTTTTCTGCAGCGCCGTAACCGCAGACAGCGAGTTTGACTTCTGAAGGCTTTATCTCATAAGGCTCAAGACCCAGCTGAGCCGCAAAAAGCAGGATGACCCCCCTTGCCTGCCAGACCATTTCAGCAGTCGTGATATTCCTTCCGAAAAAAAGTTTTTCCACTGCGATTATATTGGGCGGATACTCACCCGCCTTTTCTTTCAGTCCATCGTAAAGCAAAGAAAGCCTTTTTGTAAGAGAGAGCGTGGACGGGGTCCTCACTACTCCGTAACTTTCACATACAAGCCTGTCTCCGTACTGTGTAACCACTCCGTATCCCATGGTGCCGAGCCCCGGATCTATGCCCAGGGCTCTCACACCATTATTATTTGTATTTTCAGCCGTCGATCTCAGCAAGGATCTCGTCCGGTATGTCGAAGTTGGCGTATACCGCCTGAACGTCGTCGTGTTCTTCGAATCTTTCAACCAATGAAAGTAGTTTGGCCGCATCAGCCTTGTTTGTTATAGAAACGGTATTCTGAGGTACCATTTCAACTTCAATCGATTCTATTTTGTATCCTGAGTTTTTTAGTGCTTCTGCGACACCTGACAGGACAGAAGGGTCGCATGTTATCTCATATCCGTCCTCTTCCGAAGTTACGTCATCAGCACCGGCTTCGATCGCGGCCATCATTATCTCTTCTTCGTCGATGCCTTCTCCTGTGACCTCTATTATCCCTTTGCGGTCAAAATTCCATGCGACACATCCAAGTTCACCTATTGAACCGCCTGTTTTCGTAAAAAGTGAACGCATTTCCGGGGCTGTTCTGTTGCGGTTGTCTGTTAACGCTTGTACCATGACTGCTACTCCATTGGGCCCGTATCCTTCGTAAAGGATCTCTTCAAATATTGCGCCGTCAAGTTCGCCGGTGCCCCTTTTGATCCCTCTTTCGATGTTGTCGACAGGCACGTTGCCTGCTCTTGCTCTGTCTATTGCAACTTTAAGTCTGAAGTTTGCGTTGGGGTCACCGCCTCCAGCTTTTGCTGCTGCGATGACGTTCTTTACAAGTTTCTGAAAAGCCACCCCTTTCTTTGAATCCTGAGCGGCTTTCCGATGCTTGATATTTGCCCATTTTGAATGTCCTGACAAAAAAATCACCTCATAATTTACAAGTTAGACTACCTCTATCAGAGAGTAGTAATTTACTTAATACTTTTTGGTATCGAAGCCATTGGAGCAAATTTTCTTTTATGTTCCGATCTTGCAATGGCTTTATCGACCTTTTGTTTCACTCTATCTTCAGCTTCGCCTGTGGCGAGATAATTGTCCAGTTCTTCGTAAGTCAGGCCCATTTCTGATTCATCTGTCTGTCCTGCCCAGAGGCCGGCAGTCGGGGGCCTTTCTATTATGTTTGGAGGAACCCCCAGATGCAGTGCAAGGGCTCTAACCTCCCCTTTCAGAAGGTCAGACATCGGCAGGAGATCTACGCCTGAATCACCATATTTTGTGAAATAACCGTACATTATTTCATCCCTGTTCCCGCCGCCGCATACAAGATAACCGTTTTGCTGGGCTATTGCGTAAAGGGTCGCCATCCTTAGGCGTGGTTTGATATTTGCAGAAGGCAGTGTTCCCAGATCAAGCCCTTCTTCCTTTATGGAAGATATCATCTGATCATAGGTCTTTGTTAAGTCTACTTTGTATTTCCTTATCCCCAATATCGCGGCAAGTTCAAGAGCATATTCTTCGTCAACAGGCTGGCTGTGGCATGGCATAATCACGCCTACAACATTCTCTTTTCCAAGAGAACGGCAGAGCAGACCGGCCAGCACAGCAGAATCTATGCCACCGCTGATCCCAAGGGCTGCACCTTTTGCCCCTGCGGCTCTGAAATGCACTTTTATCCATTCGGTAAGATATTCCGTAACTTTTTGTGGATCCCTGTAGACAGACAAGCGGCAACGCCTCGCTTTGTATTTATGTAATGAGAGTTATGACGCGTTATATTCTAACATAAAGTATGCATCAAGGTCTAAATGCAAATAGGGCAGAAATAAGCGGAGACCCGGACTTGTCCGGATCCCCGCTTGTTGAGAGATAAAAATTATTTGTTTATAAATTTCCTATGCTTGCGACCATCACAGCTTTGATCGTGTGCATACGGTTCTCTGCTTCGTCAAACTGCCTTGCGAAACGGGATTCGAAGACCTCTTCAGTTACCTCATAGCCTTTGACGGCCGGCAAACAGTGGAGAAATATCACATTGTCATTTCCGGTTGCCTTGATGAGGTCCATATTTACCTGATAGGGCTGCAGGATAGCCTTTCTCTCTGCAAGCTTTTCCTCTTCGCCCATAGATGCCCATACATCTGTGTAGATTACATCTGCGCCCTTTACTGCAGCCTTGGGGTCGTCAGTTATCTCTATCGTGGCTCCGGACTCGCACTCTTCTGCCATTTTTTTGCATTCCTCTACCAGTGCAGGATCAGGGAAGAGTGATTTCGGTGCACCTATGACAAAATGCATTCCCATCTTTGCAGCGCCTATCATCAGTGAGTTGGCCATATTATTGCGCCCGTCGCCGACATAGACGAATTTGATCCCCTTCAGTCTGCCAAAATTCTCACGAACTGTAAGGAAATCTGCCAGTATTTGTGTGGGGTGGTATTCATCTGTCAGTCCGTTCCATACCGGAACGCCTGAATATTTAGCAAGATCCTCCACGACATTCTGGCTGAATCCACGGAATTCGATGCCGTCAAACATGCGCCCAAGGACTCTTGCGGTGTCAGCAACATCTTCCTTGTGGCCGAGCTGTATGTCATTTTTCCCAAGATACTCCGGGTGTGCCCCTTCATCTATGGCCCCAACAGTAAATGCACAGCGTGTACGGGTGGAGGGTTTTTCGAATATCAGGGCAATATTCTTGCCTTGCATCAGGTTGCCTTTGATACCTGCACGTTTTTTATTTTTGAGGTCAGCTGAAAGATCCAGAAGATATTCTATCTCCTGTGGTGTGTGATGCTTGAGTGACAGCAAATGTCTGTTGCGAAGATTGATTGCCATGGATACTCCTCCTTGAATTTTAGTTAAATATTAGCGGAAAATATAACTCCGATTGCCTTTGAATAAATCAGCTATTTTACTGGGTCTCTGTTTAGGGGCATGGTCATACATCTTGGTCCGCCTCTGCCTCTTCCGAGTTCAGGACCGTTCAGCTCAAGGACCTCTATGCCGTTCTCTCTCAAAAGTCTGTTCGACATTAGGTTTCTGTTGTATGTGACAACCTTTCCGGGTGCCACTGCCAGTGTGTTGCAGCCGTCATGCCACTGCTCCCTGTCTGTCTCTGCCTGATCCTTCCCCTTCATCTCGATGACTCTTATCTTATCGAATCCGAGTTCTTTTGCTATAGGTTCTTTCCAGTTGTGAGCCTGCTTTATGGAGAGAAGTGTTCCGTTATCGTCATAGTCCATCTCCCAGACCTTGAGTACCTTGATGACAGTCGGGAATATTGTGAAAGCGTCTTTGTCTACCATTGTGAACACTGTATCCAGATGCATGCAGTAACGCTCTCTTGGGATCTCAAAAGCAAAGATCTTTCTTATCGGGGTGTTCAGTGCAAGCTTTTTTCCTATTCTCTGTACAGTTGTGGGTGCAGTCCTCTGGCTTACCCCGATAGCCATGGCACGGTCAGAAAGAACCAGCAGGTCTCCTCCTTCGACTTTGTGCGGCCATATTTCATCCGGAGCATCTCCGAAGAGGATGTTTATGCCTTTGAACCGGGGATGGTGATTTGTAATATATTTCCAGTAAAGAGGCTCTCTTCTGCGAACTTCATAGGTCATCTGGCCTATAACGATGCCGCATCCTACTGTAATAGCCGGGTCTCTCTGGAAATAAAGGTTTGGGATCGGATGGATTACGAAATCTCCTCCGTTTTCAACTTTAGATATGAGGCTTAATGATGATTTGAATAATGAAGAGGCTTCTTTTTTGCTGTAACCGCTTATGAGGTGTGAGGCAAGATCGATAGAGGGGAGATCCATAAATACTTCAGCAAGTCCTTCAGAAAGGTGACGGTCCAGACACTCGAGCATAAAAACGGATTTGATCAATGATTCTCTAACTTCTTTGTCTTCAAGCACTTTTGCGAGACATTCGTTGAAATAGAGTACTTCGCATCCCTCTCGTCGAAGTATGTCGGCGAACTCGTCGTGCTCGCGCTGAGCCTGCTCAAGCCAGATAAGATCGTCGAAGAGAAGGTCGCTCATGTTATTAATGGTAAGTCGGTTAAGTTCATTTCCAGGCCTGTGAAGCATTACCTGTTTGAGCGCCCCGGTTTCGGAAAAAACACAAAATGGTTTATCTTGGCACATAATTACACCCCCCGGTAAATTTTTAAAATAGCTTCAGCAAAGCTTGACTTAAAAAAAAGCAGCAATAACAGGGTTATGGGTTAATATATGTTGCGAAAATCGAATGGCAGGGCTTAACGTACTAACCACAAAAAAATTATATCACAAATAAAAATCAACTTAAAGCCCCTAGGAGTTCAATTTTTAAGATAAAATGTGTTATTTTGCTGCAAGGCTATCAGAGTCGCTTTATCTCTTCGATAAGGCGCCTTTTAATATTTTTGGAAGTATCGTTGTATATCGCCTTTCCCTTGCGGAAGATCACAAAACCGTCAGGGGTGCCAGCAATGCCGAGGTCGGCACATGCAGCCTCCCTTGGTCCGTTCACCTCACAGCCCATAACTGCTATCGTAGTTCCATCTTTAATGTTTTCAGGCAAAAGGGCTGTCACCTCTTCCACAAGCTTTGCAACGTCGATTCTTTTGCGCCCGCATGTGGGGCAGCTTATCAGGTTGTACCCGCGCTGCCTTATTTCCAAAGAGCCAAGGATACGGTAGGCGACCCTGACTTCTTCGACAGAGGGGCCGGTAAGGCTTACACGGATGGTGTCCCCTATTCCCTGGGCAAGCATTACTGAGATCCCGGCAGTTCCTTTTATGATCCCGGCAGTTCCGGCTCCTGCCTCAGTAATGCCAATGTGCATGGGATATGGATATTTTTGTGATAGGAGGAAGTTAGCTCTTACTGTTTCAATAACTGAACTGGATTTAGCAGAAATGATGATATCCTCAAAAGAGCAGTCTCTCAGGATATTTACCTGTTCATCAACTGCGAAGGCAAGTGCCGCAGACCTGTCGCCCTTTGTATGTTCCAGCTGCGCTTTGCTTATGGAACCTCCGTTTGCACCTATGCGTATTACAGCACCTAAACTTTGGGCCAGCCTAATTACATCTTCTGTGCCTTTTCTGTCACTCATATTCCCGGGATTAATGCGGATCGACGGACAGCCTGCTTCCAATGCCGCAATAGCAAGCCTGTGGTTGAAATGGATATCTGCCATGATCGGAACAGGCGACCTGGAATTGAGTAATTTCATATTATCTGCCAAAGCAAGATCGGGAAGAGATACCCTTAGCAGTTCGCATCCTTCATTTGCCAGAGCTGCGCACTCCGAGGCGCACTCATCAAAGTTGAAAAGCGGAGTTTTTATCATGCTTTCAACTCGTACAGGCGAGTTGTCGCCAATAGTCAGACCTTTGATCTCAACTCTTTTTCTGCTGCCCATATTTATCGCCCGCCAGTTTATTTGATAAATAGTCTGATAATGTCTTTTCCTGTTACAAGGATTATAAGGGAGATGAGTATTATAAATCCGCCGTAATGGATCAGGGATTCCCATTTCTCTGGGACCTTTCTTCCTGTGATCATCTCTGCAAGTATGAATATTATCCTTCCGCCGTCCAGAGCCGGGAAGGGCAGGAGGTTCAGAAGTCCGAGATGGAGGTTGATGACGCCCAGAAAAGCAATGAAAGACCATATTCCCTGTTTAAGTGCATCGCCTGCCATTACGGCTATGCCAACAGGTCCGACTACGTCTGACTGGACCTGTCTCGTGATAACCATCCAGAGACCTCTGAGTATCTCAAAACCCATGTTCCACGAATATCCCAGGCTTTTCTGCAAAGCAGTGTGGATGGGATAAGTTATCCTTCCAGGCTGTACTCCGAGCAGGCGTCCTCCGTGAGCCGGGTCAACAGGTATGTCTATGTCAAGATCGAGGGTACTGTCTCCCCTCCCTACTGTGACATGGAAACGATCGCTTTTGACATCCTTATTTTGTATTGTCTCCCTGATATCCGACCATTTGCTCAGTTCTTTCCCATTTATAGATTTGATTACATCTCCGGACTCCATGCCGGCAGAGTGGGCAGGTGTTCCTTCCATGATCTTCCCTACCAGCGGTCTTTCAAGATCCATCACGCCGTGACCAGTGAGCAGGGCGGCAGTAAGGAACCATGCCAATATCAGGTTCACACAGGCTCCTGAAGCCAGCACAAGAAGCCTTTCCCATGGTTTTTTTGCAGAAAGCGAACGTGAAGGGTCATAACCGTCAGGTTTGGGACCTTCCTCTGATGCGTCCTCCCCTTCCAGTCTGACAAATCCTCCTATAGGAAAAGCTCTGACAGACCAGAGGGTCTCACCCTTCTGTTTGCTCCACACAGCAGGTCCCATACCGAATGAAAACTCATGGATCAGTACATCTCTCCATCTGGCAGAGAGATAGTGGCCGCCTTCGTGTGATATCACACAGATCGAAATTACAATTAGAAAAGAGATGATGCTTATCAAAAGTGATGCCTCCATTTTTTACACAGTTCCCTGGCGATCCTCTCGCCTGTGCTTACTAATGCTATAGCTTCATCAAGAGTATCGGGGGATGCCGAAGCCGATTTGGCAAGAGTCTCCTCAATTACCTGTGAAATTGCCGTGAATGGTATGATCCCTTCCAGAAAAGCCTGTACTGCAGCTTCATCGGCTCCCACAAGGAGAGATGGATATGCTCCTCCCATCTCGCCTGCTTTGAAGGCTATACTAAAACATGGAAAAAGGGAACCGTCAATTTCCCTAAACTGCAGATCCCATTTTTCAGGATCAATAAAATCAAGCCCGGAAGAGACAAGATCCAGTCTGTCCGGCCATGCAAGCGCTGCTGCTGCAGGAAGGCGCATGTCAGGCTGAGAGACTAGCATCTTCATTGTTCCGTCTATGAAAAGGACCGCGCCGTGTACCTGTGACTTTGGATGGATGAGTGCGCTGACCTTATTGGCAGGAAGTCCGAAGAGCTGCATCGCTTCGATGCATTCGATTCCCTTGTTCATCAAGGTCGCGCTGTCTACGGTTATTTTGGGCCCCATTTTCCATATGGGATGAGAGAGAGTCTCTTCGGGTGTGACTCTTTCGAACATTTCTTTTGAGTAATCCCTGAATGGACCTCCCGATGCGGTGAGCCAGATCTTTGCGATCTGATGCTTTTGATCTTCCCTAAGGCACTGCCAGATGGCACTGTGTTCACTGTCTACGGGTCTCAGCTGATCTTTACGTTTTACAAGGGGCATTACCCATGGACCGGCTACAACAATGCTTTCCTTGTTTGCAAGAGATACGTCCTTGTTTTCTTTCAGTGCTGTCTGAAGTGCTTTTATTGCCGAAACGCCTGATGATGCGAATACGACATGGTCAATATGGGGATCTGAGGCGATCTCGCAAAGGGCATCTGCACCGGTCAGGCAATCAAAGCCCTCTGATTTGAATTTGCCGAAAAGAGGTTCAGTCAGGCAAAGTTTATTCGCATTATGGATCGAAGCCAGTTCCAAAAGTTTGTCCTGATTGCTTTGTGCTGTCAAAGCAACAACATCAAAGCGTTCAGGGAACCTTCTGCAGATATCTAAAACTGCCCCGCCAACACTTCCTGTAGCTCCTATGACTGCAACTCTTATCTTTTGAAAAGCCCTCACCATATCAACCTATGAGCTCAAATATTACAAATGCAAGAGTGCCGTTCACGAGTATACTGTCAAATCTGTCCAGGAGCCCTCCGTGTCCGGGTATCAGAGATCCGGTGTCCTTGACTCCGGCTTCCCTCTTAAGTACTGATTCTCCAAGGTCGCCAAGCTGTCCTGCAACTCCGCAAAGGAGGCCCATCAACAGGAGCGGAAGGGGCGGAAATGAGAATATCAGTGCCAGCAGGCCTCCGCATAAGAGGCTGGCTGCTGCTCCACCGAAAAATCCCTCCCATGTTTTTTTGGGGCTGATCTTTTCACACAGGAGATTCCTTCCAAGGCGGCTTCCCACAATGTAAGCAGCCACGTCACAGCTCCAAGTACAGAAAAATAGGGTGATCAAAAAGAGGGAACCAAGCTCCCGTGAGCGTATAAGTATCATAAAGGACCAGGGCAGGATGACATATGCTATCCCGACGATCGTTGCCCCCATGTTCTCAAGTGCGAAACTCTCGGCGCTTACCTGGCGGCGAACTATCTCAAGAAAAAGAGCTACAAAGACGATAGATGAAATGGAACATAGTATTGCTGTAAGACTCATTTCAGAAGAAGCTCCGATCAGGATGAAAGCTCCTGATATCATGATGAGCCAAGGTGAAATGTCGTGCTTCGTGGACAGCAGTTTGTAAAATTCCCATAGCGAAATCATTGCCACGATGAAGACAATGGTATTCCAGACATGCCCTCCTTTCAGTATCCCGCCAAGTATTATAAGTACGATAAAAATACTGCTGAAAGCTCTTAAAGGCAGATCCGGTATAGATGACAGAAAATTATCAGGCTTTGCCATATCTTCTTTCCCTCCTGTAGTAATCGGCTATTGCCATTTCCAGATCCGGCTTGCCGAAGTCGGGCCAGTATTTATCTGTAAAATAAAATTCACTGTAACTGCCCTGCCACAACCAGAAATTGCTCATCCTGAGCTCTCCGCTGGTCCTGATAAGAAGGTCAGGATCCGGAAGATCAGGCAGATAAAGGTACTGACGGAAAAGGTCTTCCGTCACCGGCAGCGATACCCCATCCGCGATCATTTTGTTCACTGCGTCGAGTATTTCCTGCCTTCCGCCGTAGTTCAGGCAGACAATAAGCTGCATTGAATCGTTGTTTCTGGTTTTTTGCTCGGAATCCAGAAGTATTTCCTGAATATCCTCAGAAAGCGCTGAGATGTTGCCTGCGAACCTGATCCTTGCGTTTTCCTTATTCAGCTCCTCAAGTTTTAACTTCAGGTAGTACTTGAGTAATCCCATTAGTCCGAGAACTTCAGATCTTGGTCTTTTCCAGTTTTCTGTGGAGAAGGCATATAATGAGACACAGGGTATGCCAAGTTCTTTTGCTGCGATGAGTGTCCTTTCGACCGCTTTTACGCCCTCCCTGTGGCCCAGAATGGCAGGGAGCCCCCTTGATCTTGCCCAGCGGCGGTTCCCGTCCATGATTATTCCAATGTGTTTCAGTCTGTTCTCTTCCATCTGATCCTACCCGAATTTGATATGGTTTAAATTACCGGTCTCCCTGACTATGTCCCATGATCTTTTAACTTCCTGTATGTCGATCCATGTAAGGTGCTTGGGGCTTCCCTCTTTAGAAGATGCGTTCCTTAAGAGATAGCTCGGGTGAAACATCGGCATCACAGCTTTTCCGCGCCATTCAAACCATTTGCCCCTGATTTTTGTAATTCCCTCGTTGGTTTTCAATATCCATCTTGTCGGAGTGTTGCCGAGCAGAATGATCAGTTCGGGATCGATCAGCATTATCTGTGTCTGCAAATGCTGGTCGCAAATTATCATTTCCTCGGGAGTGGGTATTCTGTTTTCCGGTGGCCTGCATTTTACTATGTTGGTTATGTAGACATCTTTCCTGTCTATTCCGCCGGCTGTAAGTATCTGCGTCAAAAGCTGGCCAGCCCTTCCTACAAAAGGGAGCCCCTGTTCGTCTTCATCCGCACCGGGGCCTTCGCCTATAAACAGGAGCTTGCTGAGCTCGCTGCCGTCACCGAAAACCACCTTTGTTCTTGTCGCAGCGAGAGAACACCTACTGCACGAGAGTGCGCATGCCTTAGCCTTTTCCCAAAGAATATTCCGTGCATTATCTTTTTCTTCGGCAGAGAGATCCGGTATTTTTTTTATCTCATCCATCAGATAAGCACCTCCGTAATTATTACATCAACATTTTTAACGTTGACCCCTGTAAAATACCTTACGCTTACAGCTGTCCTCTCCTTGACGAGCGTGGCAAGCGTGACGAAGTTCTTTTCACCCAGGCTTGCAGCTATCTTTATGGTAATGGAAAGACTTTCTTCGTTCTCCGGGCTGACGTTGACTTCTACAACCCTTGCGACCTGTGCTGTCCTTCCTGCTATGAAGGTCACAAGATCTTCTATGGCCTCAGGTTCAATGTGGACTTCCCCGTAAAAACTAAAGGGCGGTCTTACTATTGTCTTCTCGCCCTCGTGGTTGTCCTTTGATTTCCAGAAGACCCTAAGCTGACCGACAAGCTTGCCTGCAAAATTCTTCCTTACGAGGACATGAGAGACCGGTATAACGTGTTTTCCTTTAGTGAAGCGCTCTCTCCTGGCCTTGCTGATCTCTTCAGGTGCCGCAATTTCTTCTATCCTTATCACCCTTTCAGGAAGAGGGAGCTTCAGCTTTTTGATGATCCTCATCACCATGTCGTCAGATGTCGCGATTATCATAAGCGAACATGGAGCCGCTTTTGAAAAAAAATTCATGACCTCTTCGCGATGGTCGTCGAATTCAAAAAGAGCCCTCCTGATTGCGCTGATTTGGTTCCTTTCGGATTTTGCGCTTTTGCCGCATACTATGCTGCCCTTGTAAATAACAAGTCCGTCATCGATTATATAATCAGCATCAACAATAGATGCTACCGACTGTGCCCTTTGGCTCTTGCCTGTCCCTGCAGCTCCCACAAAGGCATAGGTCGTGACCTGTTGGAGTTTCTCTTCTCTATTATGCTGATTCTTGCTCTCTTCCATTTGACCGCCCTCTCAAGAGCTATGCAATAAGCTCTATGTCAGCTCCGAGGGATCTCAGCTTATCAACGAGCCCCTCATAGCCTCTCCATACATGGTAAAGGTCGTGAACAGTAGTCACTCCTTCTGCCGCCAGACCCATCAGTATAAGTGCGGCACCTGCCCTCAGGTTGGATGCGTGGACCTCGGTCCCGATAAGTTTACCTACTCCTGTGACTATTGCGGTCGAATCCTGAAGTTCGATCTTGGCTCCCATTTTTTTGAATTCGTTTATGTGAAGAAGTCTTGAGTCAAAAACGCTCTCATGTATTACGCTCGTTCCAGAAGCAAGGGCGAGTGCGGCCATCAGCTGGGGCTGTGTATCTGTCGGAAATCCCGGATAAGGCATGGTCTTGACAGGTATTCCGGTCAAAGTGCCGTTGCATTTGGCTGTGACCTCGTCCAACATGATCTCTATCGTTGCCCCCGCCTCTTCAAGCTTAAGGAGTATGGCGTCGATGAGCCCTGAATCTATGCCTCTGACAGTAACAGCCCCTTTTGTAATTATTCCTGCAATGAGGTAAGTCGCGGCCTCTATTCTGTCCGGTATTATCTCAGCCTCGGCTGATCCGGCCTCAGGCCTGCCAGTGATCCTTATCGTTTGAGTACCGTCTCCTTTGACGGGTATCCCCATAAGTCTCAGCACATCTGCCAGGTTTATTATTTCAGGCTCCTGGGCCGCATTTTCAATATAGGTGACTCCGTGAGCCAGGGCAGCGGCCATCATAAGATTCTCAGTTGCACCTACCGATGGGTAGTCCAGAGTTATCCTCTCTCCCCTGAGTTTTCCTGCGCTGGCGTAAACAGAACCACGGTTCAGGTCTATCTCCGCTCCCATTTTTGTAAGCCCTTTAAGGTGGAAATCTATCGGCCGGCTTCCAAGGACGCATCCTCCCGGCAAAGGAAGGATAGCCTTACCGCATCTTGCAAGGAGCGGGCCCAAGACCAGAGAGGATGCTCTCATCTTACGGACCAGTTCCGAGGGGGCGTCCCAACTCAGTTCTTCCGGGACATCTATTGTCATAAAATTATTTTTAAATTCTACTGTGATACCTATGTGCCTGAGCAGGTCAGACATCGTATTAATATCATAGAGGTCAGGGACCTTTTTGAGGGTAAGCTTCTTTCCCTTCAGAAGTATGGATGCAGCCATTATCGGCAGGGCTGCATTCTTAGCACCCTGCACGTCGACTGTACCGTAAAGAGGGGTCCCCCCCTTGATGATCATTTTATCCTCCAACAACAGTCACTCCAGTCCAAACTGATAGAAAATTACTTGCGGTCTTTATCAAAATATTCCTTTAATGCATCAGCGATCTTTAATGAGGCTGTTCCGTCTCCGAATGGCTGGAACCTGCACTTATTTTCTATCTGCGTGAAATGATCTTTATTTTCAAGAAGTTCAATAGCGTTGGAATATATCTTTTCCCTGTCTACTCCGACAATGACACCGCTGCCTTTTTCAACAGCTTCAGGGCGTTCTGTAACGTCCCGAAGGATCAGGACAGGCTTTTTGATCGCGGAAGCCTCTTCCTGCACTCCCCCGCTGTCGCTTAATATGAACATGGAAGCATTCATCGCCCAGACGAAGTCCGGATAATCCAGCGGATCGCAGAGTATTACCTTTTCCCTCTCCTCTAAATATTTTCTTATAGTCTCCCTGACGGAGGGGTTCCTGTGCATCGGGATGACCATCCAAAGCTCAGGATGAGCATCCAGAAGCATCTTAAGGGCAGAACATATATCCTCAAGAGGCTTTCCCCAGGACTCTCTCCTGTGCGCAGTGACGAGCAGGAACGGAGCATCTTCGGGAAGTCTTGTGAGCTCAGGGCATAATGGTTTAGATGTGCTTTTTACTGTGTAGTAAAGAGCGTCTATCACAGTGTTGCCTGTAACATAGATCCTATCTGCCGGGGTCCCTTCACGGAGAAGGTTCTCCTTTGCAAGTTCAGTCGGTGCGAATGCCCAGTCAGTTATCCTGTCAGTCAGGACCCTGTTCATCTCCTCAGGATACGGAAGGTGCATATTTCCGCTCCGAAGCCCTGCTTCAACGTGACCAACGGGTATTTTCCTGTAAAAACCGGCTAGGGCGGCGGCGAATGTAGTTGTAGTATCACCGTGTACCAGAACAGCAGCAGGTTCCAGACTGTCAAAATACTCTCCGGCGCCTGTGAGTACTGAAGAAGTAATATGGTCCAAACTCTGTCTTTCCTTCATGATGTGAAGGTTGACATCAGCTGTTAGTTTGAAATGGCCGAGAGCCTGGTCCAGCATCGTAGAATGCTGCCCGGTAGCCAGTATCTTTACGTCAAAATAGCCCTGGCTGCGCAGGGCGAGCACAACAGGTGCCATTTTTATAGCCTCGGGTCGGGTCCCAACCACACAGACCACAGTTTTACTGCTCATAGAAACATCCTCCTAAAATCAGTTCTTACCCTGCTTATATTAAGTTTACAATATTAACAGATTTGCACCGATACTAAAATAATTTAGTTCCAAGCAGGCGCAGTCCTATAAGTACCAGTGCCAGATGTGCAATTCCCATTATCGACAGCGTCTGCAGTTTTGAAAAACCGCTGTCAAGGAGACGGTGGTGAGCATGCCCCCTGTCAGGAGAAAAGGGCGATTTTCTAGTTATAAGACGTCTTGTAATTGCTACCAAAGTGTCTATAACAGGTATTCCTCCGATAAAGAAAAGTGCGGCTGCAAGGCTGAAAAATCCTTTTCCAAAGAGATCGGGGAAAATACTCCATGCCAGATGAGAAGCACATATGTATCCAAGCAGGGTGCTTCCTCCGTCACCCAGAAATGTCCTGGGTTGAGGGAAATTCCACAACAGCACTCCAAACACCAGTCCTGCTACCGGCATCCATACAGCGGCGTTTCCTGCAAATATCGCCACAAGGGCGGTTATAAGTGTCATTGTAAGACAGAGGCCGTCCATTCCGTCAATGAGGTTATATGCGTTGGTGGTACCTGTTATCCAGAAAATTATCAACATCCTCTGCCATAGCGGAATAGGGAGTGCATAGGAGACCCAGGCAGCAGCGGCCAGATGGAAGAAGAGCCTCATTACCGGCGGCAAGGGGTGCATGTCATCCATGTAGCCGACTATGAAGACTATAGTTGCACCCGTTGCAATAAAAGGCACTTCTACTCCGGGGTTGCCTACAAAAAGCGCCCAGAGCAGGTAACCGCTCCACAGAACAATGCCCGCTCCCCGCGGCATGATGCTGTGGTGTTTTTTTCTGCCTCCAGGAATGTCCAGGAGCCTGAATTTTTGTGCGAGGCCGATAGAGACCGGTGTTGCGATCAGTCCCCACAAAAAAGTCACCAGGGTGAATAGGTATATTGAAAACACAGGATCCGTCCTAATTTCTCTTCATCTTATTTTGTACCGAAAAGTCTGTCTCCTGCATCTCCAAGTCCCGGGACGATATAACCGTGATCGTTCAGATGACTGTCGACCGCAGCTGTATATATATCGACATCAGGGTGCTCTTCGTGGAATTTCGCAATTCCTTCCGGCGCAGACAGCAGGGAAACGAGTGCGATCCTTTTGCCGCCGTAACCCTTTATATGCGCCACTGCTGCAGCGGCTGAACCGCCTGTTGCTAACATTGGATCTACAACGAAAATGTCTCTTTCAGAAATGTCTTTGGGCAGTTTGCAATAGTAATCGACAGGCAGCAGGGTCTCAGGGTCCCTGTATAGTCCTATATGGCCGACCTTGGCATTAGGTATAAGCTTAAGGATGCCTTCTACCATTCCGAGCCCTGCCCTCAACACCGGCACGATTGCCAGCTTCTTGCCTGAAAGTGTGAATACCCTTGTTTTTGCAACGGGTGTTTCAATTTCGATCTCTTCAAGTGAGAGATGCCTTGTTATCTCATATACCATAAGGCCCGCCACTTCTTGGACGAGGTCCCTGAAATCCTTTGATGAAGTGTTCTTGTCTCTCATGAGTCCAAGCTTGTGTCTCACAAGAGGATGATCTACAACAACTGTCCTTCCGCCTGCGGAATTTGATGAACATGTTGCTGAAGCGTTTTGGGAAGCATGGTCTGTCTCAAAGGCTGTTATCTTATCTATTCGGAAGGCGTGCCTCCCGCCTTCGAACTCTTCGTTCAGCCAGGTATCGACTATCTCTTTTGCCAGGCCTGATCCGGTGACTCTGCTCCCGATTGCCAGGACGTTTGCATTGTTGTGCCTGCGGCTCATTGCCGCTGTGAAATGATCATGGCAAAGAGCTGCCCTGATACCTGCGACTTTGTTTGCTGTTATGCTCATTCCGATCCCGGTCCCGCAGAAAAGGATCCCTAGATCCGCCTTGTGACTGGCTACTTTTTCAGCAGCCCTGAATCCGCAGTCAGGGTAATCAACGCTGAGGTCTCCCGAGGATGTTCCGCAGTCAATGATCTCATGCCCTAAAGATGTAAGGTGCTCCTTGATCTCTTCCTTAAGTGCGAATCCGGCATGGTCAGCTCCCAGTGCAATTTTCATATATGATCCTCCCGAGAATAAGGTGTGATAGATATAATATTTCTTTGATGCAATTGATCATTTTACGATCTGTGAGATAAGTTCTCCGGCTAGTGTGTATGGGTCAGCCTTTCTGGAAGCAAGATCCTCCAGTATTCCTGTATCCTTGCGTTTTTTCCATATTTTCTCAGTCAGAAGGGATATCTCTCCCCTCAGTATCGCTTCGACTTCCATCTCAAGCTGGATAAAACGTCTTTTTTTGCCTTCACTGGAAGTGTGCAGATAATTCCAGTGGTCGTTGAGCGTATTTTTAACTTCTTCAATTCCCGTATTGTTCTGTGATGAGACGAGCGTTACAGGAGGTACCCATTCCTTTTCCTTCAGCATCTTGAGCATGACCTGAACGTCTGATGCTACCTTATCTGCTCCCTCTTTGTCTGCCTTGTTCACTACGAATGTATCAGCTATTTCCATTATGCCGGCCTTCATTATCTGGACATCGTCTCCCATACCGGGGACAAGGACAAGAACTACAGTGTCAGCAATTTTGATAATATCGACCTCAGACTGCCCAACTCCGACTGTTTCGATCAGGACCACGTCAAAACCACATGCATCAAGAATAAGGGCAGCTTCGTGTGTTGACCTGCTTACTCCGCCAAGGTGTCCCCTTGATCCCATGCTTCTGATAAATACACCCTCGTCAAGCGCATGGCTCTGCATGCGGAGCCTGTCTCCGAGGATCGCCCCCCCTGTAAACGGGCTTGACGGATCTATCGCTATTACTCCCACTTTCATGTTATCAGTCTTGAACTGTTCTATCAGCCTGTCGACAAATGTGCTCTTGCCTGCGCCGGGGCTTCCTGTTATGCCGATCACCTTGGCTTTTCCTGTCCTGGGATATATCTGTTTCATTATTTCCTTTGCTGAAGGGGTATCAGCCTCAACAAGACTTATAAGGCGGCCAATGGATCTTGGGTCCCCTTTGAACGCGTTATTCAGAAGCTTTTCCATAAATCAACTCTCCTAACTGTATATAAAAAACTTAACTTACGTTTTACAGAGCTTATTTAAAAAGAATGTTTATTCCTGCAAAACAGTAAAAACCAAGGCCTATTGATCCTGCGAAAAGAAATCCCAGAAGTACCCTGAGGTACAACACAAACATTGGGCCTCCCGGCCACTTCCCCGACTGGATATTTACGACCATTCGGGCCACAAGGAGGGATGCTCCAAAAAGAACAAGAGCCACCAGTGCCTGGAGGTTTACAGGTGGAATATTTTTGATAAAATCCATCAAATCAGATACATCCTTTCAATCAGCGATAATTCCTCAAAAAAAAAAAAAGAGAGGATCATCTCCTCCCTAGATAATAACTCTTATTGGCCGGAATGTCATTTGTTATTTGTCTATATTGCTGAAAGCAGCGAGCCGGCTTCAGGTTTATCTTCATGTATCTGCCTGAGTACCGCAACGCATACTTCGAGCGCTCTTTTGCCGTCTTTGATCCCTACCATGGGCTGGCGCCCTTCCCTGACACATGATACGAAATGCTGCAGTTCCATCTTGAGCGGTTCTGTTTTCGGGAAAACAGGGTGTTCCATGACCTCAACAAGATTTCCGCCGCTCTGCCTCACGCAGCGCTGTACAGAAATATCCTGTGATTCATAATTTACAGTGATGTACCTCTCTGCCTCTGTTATCTCCATCTGGCGTACCCTCTTTTCCGATACGCGGCTGACCAGTATGTGGGCCATTGCTCCGTTGGCAAAAGTCAGTTGAGCAGATGCAATGTCTTCGTGGTCCGTTCTGATGCATCTTCCTATGGCAGATATGGAGACAAGCTCAGAATTTATAAGGGAGAGAATGATATCAACGTCGTGTATCATAAGGTCAAGCACTACACCAACATCGCTGATTCTTGGTGAAAACGGCCCCATCCTGTGGGTCTGGATGAAATAGGGGTCGTTAATGAATTCCCTGACATGCTGAACCGCACTGTTGAATCTTTCGATGTGCCCCACCTGCAGTATAAGGTCTTTTTTAACGGCCAGGTTAAGCAGCTTTTCTGCTTCATCTACACTTGATGTGACCGGCTTTTCAATAAGGACATGTATACCGTTTTCCATTGCGATCTTTGCTATCTCGAAGTGGTGGCTGGTAGGAACAACTATACTGAGGGCGTCCGGATGGGTCTGTTTGATAAATGTTTCTATGCTGCTGTATGGAATAACTCCGAGCGGGTCTGCTACTGAATGAGCCCTTTCTTCGTTTATGTCAACTATCCCTACAAGCTGGGCTCCAAGAATTTCTGTGTATACTCTGGCATGATGCATGCCCAAATGTCCAACGCCGATAACTCCGACCTTTATGTAGTCCATCCCATGTTCACCTCACGTGGAGAGTAATCGTTTCCGGTAACTTTAATAATTCTCACCTATTAAGCCTGTTTTGTGGTATTTCCACCAAGGAGGAATATTCTTCCTCTTTTATCACCGGCACGATAGGAATAATATAAGTCGTTGTTGCAGCATGTACAGCCCTCGGCCTCATAGATATTATCATAAGGCAGACCGCATTGCATCAACTGTCTTTTTATTTCTCCCTTGATGTCAAAATAGACCATCCCGTTTTTATTACGATAATTATCGGGAGAAAAGACTTTTAATGCGTTTTGTGTAGATGGATCTTCAATTTTTCTTGAGTAGCAGTCTTTGCATATGCATGGGCCGATCCATGCCCGGATCCTTTCTCTTTTCGATCCCGGCATTTGTTCTGAAAGCCCGGCAAGTGATTTGCCGACTATGTTCTCGACTGTACCTACAAATCCCGAATGAAGCAGCAGCATCCATGGTTCCGAAGAATCTGAGGCAAGGACAACGGGACAGCAGTCAGCAAATCTGAGGCTTGCCAGCGAATCTGATGAATTGTCTATCAGAACCCCGTCAGCTTCAGGCCTTAAAGGCAGGGCAAAGGATGAAGATGAATAGATCACTTTAGTCCCGTGTACCTGGTACGGTGCAACTAATCCAATGTTATTAAAATTAGAAGACATGGAACTCCAAATCTTTTCAGGATCTCCCTCAGTGCTGTCCATAAGTTCTCCCCTGCAATAGATAGAAACAAAAAAAGAAGACTTCAGCTCCTCAGGCATTATCAGCCTCAGTTCCTTCTGTCCGTTTCTGTCCATAAATTCGAATCCGATCTTATTCAACGCAGTGCTCCTTAACGTAACCGCTCAGAAAGAGACTTCCACAACATATAGTGTCTCTGTCCGAATCCAAGCTCTTTTCAACTGCCAATAGAGGGTCTTCCCATTTTCCTGCACATGCAATATTTTTTTTCTCGGCCATTGCCAAAAGGTCATTCGCAGACAGGCTACGGTCCATTCCTGGAACCTGTGTGCAGTAGAGGGTCGTTCCCATTTTTTTGATTATATCAAGGCTTTCGGAGATATCCTTATCTTTCATCATCGCGACCACAAGGTTGAAAGCTGTTTTGCCGTAGATGATCCCTGTATTTTCAGAAAGTCTTTTCAGCGCGTGCGGATTGTGAGCTCCGTCAACGATCAGGAGAGGACGATCCTTTTTTATTATTTCAAATCTTCCCGGCCATTTTACGGAAACAACTCCATTGTACAGTGCAGGAAAGGTTATGTTTTCAAATCTTGTCTTTGAAGAAGACTTAAGTGCGCACGCGCCCGCAAGGGCCAGAGCTGCATTTTCGGTTTGGTGAGTCCCGATCAGGGGGGTGTGGTAGTCAGCGCAAAGGCACTCTGATTCAATGTAAAAATCAGTGCCTTTGAAAGAGACTTGTACGGTGCCGTAGCTGCAAAGTCTTCGAAGGAGCTGTGCAGGTGTGCTCTTTTTTAATGCGGTATCAAAAAAGATCGTTTCTATCTCTTCCTCTCCGCCTGAAAATATCGCGGGAGTCCCCGGTCTCATCACTGCAAATTTCTCTTTTGCAACAGAGGCAAGTGAATTGCCAAGATATTCCGAATGGTCTATGCCGATCGGGGTTATAAGGGTGAGTACGACATCTGAGAGTATATTTGTAGCATCGAGCCTTCCTCCAAGCCCTGCCTCGACAACCGCTATGTCGACATCTTCTTCTGCAATTATCATGAAGGCAGCTGCTGTGATCAGTTCAAAATATGTGGGAGGATCAGATCTCAGACGATCTGATGATACAATCTCCTTTTCAATTATCCAAAGTACTCTTTCCCACATTTCGGGAAGCGCCTCTTCCCCGCCAATGTTAAGCCTCTCACCGAAGGAGACGAGATGGGGGCTTGTATAGAGGGCAGTCTTATATCCTGATTCTTTCATTATGGATGAGAGTGTGGAAGCTGTTGAACCCTTGCCGTTAGTACCTACCACATGGACAGCCTTGAATTTTCTTTCGGGGTTTCCGAGAAGAAGCAGCAGATGTGAAAGTCTGGCAAGTCCGGGTCTTATTCCCGGGCTTGCCAGATGCAGAAGTCTCTTTTCTATTTCCTGGAATTTCTTAATGTCATGCATTATCAGTCGTTAAGGCTTGAAAGGTTTTCTCTGATCCTGTCCCTCTTTGCCTCGTTGTCAGAAAGAGATGCCTTTTCCTTCAATATGACTTCTTCAGGCGCTCTCTCTACGAACTGCGGGTTAGCAAGTTTTGCCAAGCCCTTTTCGATGTCCTTTTCGATCTTTGAAAGATCGTTGTTAAGGCGCTGGATCTCCTTTTCCACGTCAAGAAGGTCTCCTACGGGCAGATATACCTGAACGTCGTCGAGGACGGACGCAAGGCTCTTTTGCGGTTTCTTCGCCTCCCTGTCCATGATCTCTATCTTCTCGACCTTGGTGAGGAGTGTTATTTGAGATTCGGACGATCTTATCAGTACCAATTTTTCGTCGTTGTGAACAGAGAGGATCGCCCTGGGGATCACCTGCTGAGGAGCAATGTGCGCTTCAGCCCTGAGATTCCTTACAGACCTTATGACCTCGCGTACCAGATCCATCGCGTTAATGACATCCTCATCTATTTTTTTGATCCTTGGACCGGGCCATTCTGTGCGTTCGATTATCCCGTTTCCGAAGGGGAAAGCCTGCCACAGTTCTTCTGTGACAAATGGGATGTAAGGATGCAGGAGCTTCAGAACGTCTTCGAATACCGCAAGCAGGACAGCCTGGGTCGTCTTTCTCCTGGCCTCGCCCTCTTCCCCTCTGAGCGCGGGCTTGGAAAGTTCCAGATACCAGTCGCAGAGTTCACCCCAGACGAAATCATACATGAGTCTGGCGGATTCCCCGAAGAAATAACCGTCAATGAGTCGGGTCATCTCAGTTGAGACCTGTGATATTCTGTTGAGTATCCATTTGTCGTGCAGCCGGAGCTCATTGTCGCTCCATTTCATTCCGGCCTCAGCGTCCTCAAGGTTCATCAAGGCAAAGCGGCTCGCGTTCCAGAGCTTGTTCATGAAGAGCCTGTAGGTTGCGATCCTTTCTGTAGAGAGGAATATGTCACGGCCCTGTACTGTAAGCGCTGCGATCGTGAACCTCAGTGCGTCTGCACCGTATTCACGGACTATCGTCAGAGGGTCGATAACATTGCCCTTGGACTTGCTCATCTTCTGTCCTTTTTCATCACGGACGAGTGCGTGGATATATACGTCATGAAAAGGAACTTCTCCCTTCATGCCCTCAAGTCCGAACATTATCATCCTGGCCACCCAGAAAAAAATGATGTCGAACCCTGTTACGAGTACTGATGTCGGATAGAACTTCTTAAGCAGATCGGTCTCTTCCGGCCATCCCATTGTTGAGAAGGGCCAAAGGGCGCTGGAGAACCATGTATCAAGGACGTCCTCGTCCTGCCTGAGTTCGGTATTGCCGCACTTCGGGCATGATTTGGGCTCCTCTTTTTCAACTATGATCTCGCCGCACTTGTCACAGTACCAGGCCGGGATCCTGTGTCCCCACCAAAGCTGCCTTGAAATGCACCAGTCTCTGATGTTTTCCATCCATTGATAATAGACGTTGGTCCACTGATCAGGCACGAAACGGATATTTCCGGCTTTGACCGAGGCGACTCCGGCCTCTGCAAGGGGCTTGGCCCTTACGAACCACTGTTCTGAAAGATATGGCTCGATAACGGTGTGGCAGCGGTAGCATTCGCCAACAGAATGTTTAATATCTTCTATTCCTGTGAGGGAACCGTCGTTCTTGAGGTCCTCAACTATGGCCTTTCTTGCTTCGAAACGGTCCATGCCTGCATATCTGCCTGATTCTTCTCCGCACATGATGCCGTTGTCGTCGATCACCTGTATCTGTTCAAGCCCGTGCCTCTGTCCCACAAGGAAGTCATTGGGGTCATGGGCAGGCGTTATCTTCACGCAGCCTGATCCAAACTCAGGGTCGACCATATTGTCTTCGATCACGGGGACCACTCTTCCGGAGATAGGTACGATCACATTTTTCCCTACAAGATGGCGGTTCTTCTCATCTCTTGGATGTATCGCTATTGCAGTATCTCCGAGGATAGTCTCGGGGCGGGTCGTCATTACCTTAAGACACCCGTCTCCGTCTGCATATTTGTAGGCTACCTCGTAGAATTTGCCGTCCCTGTCCTCATGCTCTACTTCGAGGTCTGAGAGCGCTGTGTGGCACCTGGGACACCAGTTGATAAGATATTTTCCCCTGTAGATGAGATCCTTCTTATAAAGGTCAACAAAGATCTTGCGGACAGCTACGGAGAGTCCTTCGTCCATCGTGAAGCGTTCTCTGTCCCAGTCGCATGAAGCTCCGAGCTTTTTTAGCTGGTTGATTATCGTACTTCCGTACTCCTCTTTCCATTCCCATACCTTGGATACGAACTCTTCGCGCCCCAGATCGTGCCGTGAAAGGCCTTTCGCTGCAAGAGAGCGTTCAACTACGTTCTGAGTAGCGATGCCGGCGTGGTCTGTTCCGGGGAGCCAAAGCACCTCGTAACCCTGCATTCTTTTGGTCCTGCAGAGTATGTCCTGCAGCGTGTTGTCCAGTGCATGGCCTACATGCAGGGAGCCAGTTACGTTGGGAGGAGGGATAACTATTGAGTAATGCGGTTTTGAAGAAGAGGGATCAGCTTTAAAGAGCCCTTCTTCTATCCATTTCATATACCACTTGTCTTCGATCGGTGCCGGTTCATAACCCTTGCCTAACACGGTTTTCTCGGAATCCATCCGGTTCTTCCTCCTCGTTGGATACGCCTGGTGGCTGTATCCGGATCTATTTGCCCATCCCGACGGCCCGGCCGTTCCGGCTCCTCGGGTATACAGGTCACTTTATTTCTTTTTTTGCTGCCGCCCTGTCCATTTTTGCGATCTCTTTAATGATATTTTTAATACCTTCCCTCAGGGCCTGCATCTCTTTGTCATTTGTCCCTGAAGTTATGAAGGGAGGGAGTATCGAATCAAGTCCTGCTCTCATATACTGCTGGTAAAGGCCTTTTCTTTTCCCGGGAGATATTTTATCCCCTTTTGTGAAAACTACAAGCCTTGGCATGTCCATTCCATCCATCCAGCCGGTCAGTTCGTTGTCATTCGCCAGCGGTCCGTGCCTGAAATCCATTAGGTGTATTACGAAGCTTATGGGTCTTTCTGAAATGAAATAATCCTCTATGAGCCTCCACCATGTTCTGCGTTCATCAAGTCCCCTTGCTGCATAGCCGTAGCCGGGAATGTCGACCAGTGTAAAATCTTCGTCCCCAGTCGAGACCTTATAAAAATTGATGCTTCTGGTTTTTCCGGGCTTTGAGCTTACTTTTGCTATCTTTTTTTCGAGAAGCGAATTTATCAGGGTAGATTTGCCTACGTTCGAACGGCCGACAAAAACTATCTCGTTGTTCTGGGGTGCCGGTATCTGATCCTTGGTAAAAGCAGTGCAGTAAAGCTCTGATCTCCAGGCTGTCATTTCGTTTTCCCCTTACTTCAGCGCCAGTTGGAAAACGCCGGATATCTTTGATACGTAATGTATCTTCATGCCTGTTTTGATCCAATCGCCAAGTTCCCCGACATCTGACTTGTTATCTTCGGGCAGTATAAGCTTTTTAATGCCAAGCCTCTTGGCGGCAAGCATCTTTTCTCTGATTCCACCTATAGGCAGCACGTCTCCGTGAAGAGTCATCTCACCGGTCATCGCATAGGAGACGTCCACTCTCCTGCCGGTAAGTGCAGAACAGAGCGAAAGGGCAAGTGTTATGCCTGCGGACGGTCCGTCTTTGGGTACTGCACCTTCAGGGACATGTATATGGATATCTTTTTTCTTCCAGTCAAAGTTTTCAAGGCCGAAAGCCGAAGCGTTGGATCTCAAATAAGCAAGAGCTGTCTGAGCAGATTCCTGCATAATATCGCCAAGGTTTCCCGTGTAGGATACATTTCCATTGCCCTCCATGACAGCAGATTCAATAAGGATGACAGAACCGCCCGATTCAGTCCAGGCAAGGCCAAGAGCTGTCCCCAGGGGATTTTCCTTTGGTATCTTTGTCGTATGGAGCTTTGGTGCTCCAAGCATTTTCTTCATGAGATCCTTTGTTACGCTTATAGTCTTTTTATTTTCTTCCGAGGTCGAAGAATTTGCCATTTCTGCTGCTACTTTCCTTGCTATTTTGGATAGCTGCCTGTCAAGGTTCCTTACGCCTGCTTCCATTGTGTACGCAGTTATGATATTCCTTACGGTAACATCTGGGATCGTAAGATCCCTTTTTGTAAGGCCGTGCTCCTTCAGTATCCTGGGCAGAAGGTGTTTTTTTGCTATCTTGACCTTCTCTTCCGCAACATAGCCGGGCAGCGGGATGATCTCCATCCTGTCGAGCAGAGGCTTGGGAATCGTCCCTGTGCTGTTTGCTGTTGTTATGAACA
>JBFXIQ010000009.1:0-36197 GCA_050175815.1 Synergistaceae bacterium | reverse complement strand
CTGCACTATTTCGCCGGCGGACGACACGACAGATACTGAACGGGGTTACAATTATGAAGCGGCAATCTTATCGCCGTGAAACCGTGGTTTAGATGCGGCTGAGCAATTGCTGAGCGGTCGTAGAACCTGAGAACCCGCCCCCCTCCGTCATCCCCGTATGCCGTTGAGCGGGGATCCAGGTACACTGGTTTTGAATTTTATGTGGTAAATCAGGCTTCATTTTTATAATTTGTTGAACTGGGTTTTTTATAAATTACACCTATTGAAAAAAATCAAAAACAGACCTGGGTTCCCGCTCATGGGCATACGGGAACGACGGTACTTTTATAGATTTTCAGGCCCTTACGACCGTTTGACTACTGTTTGACCACGTTTGACGACAGTTTGACCGCACTTACTGTTGCTTGCCTATCGCTTGTTACCGGTGCGCCCTTCCCGGCTGCTTCTCACAACTGCTCAGCCATATCTTACGCATTTTATGTATTGACAACATAGACAATAAATAGTAATCTTCACTAGCTTGGTAGGGATGGTGAGGATTATGGCGATTTCACAAAAATGTCAATACGCTCTTAGAGCTATATACGAGCTCGCGCTCCATCAGGATGAGGGTCCCTGCAAGATAGGGGCTATTGCCGAAGCGCAGTCTATACCGGTACGTTTCCTTGAAAACATCCTCAACAGCCTCAAGGGCGCGGACATTGTCGATTCCGCGAGAGGCAAAGAGGGCGGATATTATCTTCTTAAGCCTGCCGACAAAATTACAGTCGGAGAGGTGATAAGGTTCGTCCAGGGGCCACTCGGACCCGTTGAATGCACGAGCCGCGTGGATGATGACTGCGATTTTTACAGCGACTGCGTCTTCAGACCACTTTGGGACAAGGCAAGGGCAGCACTTGAAAGCGTTTATGACGGAACAACGTTCCAGGATCTCGTCGATCAGTCAGCGAATATTTGCAGGATACCTCAGTGTAGCTGCAATAAAAAGAAGATAGAATCTAAATCTAATTAAGAGGTGACTTGTTATGACACCGCGTAAAGTTTATCTGGACAACTCAGCAACAACTCAGGTAGATAAGAGAGTGCTCGAAGCAATGCTTCCCTATTTCTCGGAAGATTACGGAAACCCGAACAGTCTCCATGCCTGGGGAAGACAAGCACGGGCCGGAGTGGACAAAGCCCGCGCACAGGTGGCAGAGCTTATCGGAGCACAGCCGAAGGACATAATCTTTACCGGAGGCGGGAGCGAAGCCGACAACCTGGCCATCAAGGGAGCGGCATGGGCCCTCCGGGATAAAGGAAAACACATAATCACCAGCTCGATCGAGCATCACGCTCTTCTGGACACAGTTAAATGGCTCGGGAAGAACGGATTTGACTACACGATCCTTCCCGTTGACGAGACGGGAATGGTAGATCCCAAGGAACTGGAAGCGGCTATCAGGCCCGATACGATACTTGCCTCGATTATGTTCGCAAACAATGAGATCGGGACTGTCGAACCCGTAGCCGAACTTGGCGAGGTCTGCCGCAAACATGGAGTGCTTTTCCATACAGACGGAGTACAGGCCGCAGGGCACATAAAAATCGACGTCAAGGATCTTCCGATAGACATGATGACCATGGCTGCCCATAAAATGTACGGTCCCAAAGGAGTAGGCGCCCTCTATGTCAGAAAAGGCATCAAGCTTATCCCGGTAATACACGGAGGCGGCCAGGAGTTTGGAGTTCGTTCCGGGACGGAAAACACACCGGGACTCGTAGGTTTCGGAATGGCGGCGGAACTGGCTGCAAACCGTCTTGCAAGCGGCGAGATCGACAACGAGATGCGCCTGCGTGACAAACTGATCGACGGCCTAATGGAAAGGATACCGGAGATCACACTGACCGGGCACAGGACAAAGAGGCTGCCATACCACGCCAGCATCTGCGTCAAGTATGTCGAGGGCGAGGGTATGCTCCTCCTTATGGACGCAGCAGGTATAGGGGTATCAAGCGGATCGGCCTGCACCTCGGGAAGCCTGGAACCAAGCTATGTCCTGCTTTCACTTGGACTTGACCACCCGACGGCGCACGGCTCTGTAAGGATGACGCTGAGCAAAGATACGAACGATGAGGACATCGATTATGTTCTGGAGAAATTCCCGCCAATCGTAGAAAAGCTGCGTTCTATGTCGCCTTTCTACAAGAAAAACCAATAAATATTGAATATCCCTGACTAAGGAGATGTTAGATCATGTATACCGAAAAAGTAGTAGATTACTTTATGAATCCCAGAAACGCAGGCAAGATGGATGACGCTAACGCGATAGGTGAAGTAGGAAATCCGAGATGCGGAGACGTAATGAAAATATATCTTAAGATCAACGACCAGGAGGTCATTGAAGATATAAAGTTCGAAACCTTCGGCTGTGCGGCAGCCATAGCGACAAGCTCGATGATAACCGAAATGGTAAAGGGCAAGACGATCACAGAAGCACTGAAGATAAACAACAAAGACGTAGCGGAGGCCCTCGGAGGTCTGCCCCCTGCAAAGCTGCACTGTTCACTCCTTGCACAGGAGGGGATCGAGGCAGCCGTTGCAGATTACTTCATCCGTAAGACCGGCAAGGCTCCTGAGGGATTCAAAACCAATGCGACCTGCACAGCCTGTGGAGGTTCATGCGGAGAAAGCGCCGGACATGACCACGAAGAGGAAGAAGAAGAAACATTTGTGAGCGAGGACCATCGTGCTGCAGAATAAAAATGAGCCAGGAAAGATAATAGCGGTCTGCACATCCCCTGAAAAAGGGATGATAAAGCATGACGTGAGAGAAGGCCTCCTTCTCGAGGAACTGGGAATAGAGGGAGATGCACACGCCGGATTCATGCACCGCCAGGTGAGCCTGATCGCCATCGAAGACATACGGACCATGATGGAAAAGCTCCCGGACCTTGTACCCGGAAGCTTCGCAGAGAACCTGACGACTGAGGGATTCGACCTTTCTGCCCTAAAGATAGGCGACAGGCTCAAAGTCGGGGAAACGATCCTCGAGGTCTCGCAGATAGGCAAGGAATGCCATACGAAATGCGAGGTCTTCAGAAAGACCGGCGACTGCATAATGCCCAAAAAGGGAATTTTCACCCGTGTCATCAAGGGCGGAAAAGTAAAGACAGGAGATACTGTCCGGTTCGATAATTAGATCATTCGGCCTGACCTCAGGCAGCCGGGCGCTATATGCGCCTGCTGCCTTTTTTTATAAGGAAGGCGTCACGGAGGAGATAAAATGAGCGGTACTGAACACGAAAAAGAACATGACAAGAATGCCGAACAACATGAACACGAATGCTCATGCTGCTCATGCTCCGCAAATGAAAATATTTTCTGCGAATGCGAAGACGATGAGAACGAAGAAAAGGCTGTTTTTGCCAGGGAGATAAAATTACTCTCGGCAGCAGCAATAGTATTCGTCATGCTGCTCGTCACAGAAGAATTCTATTCCGGTTCAGTCAACGGAGTCCTGCTGGGTTCGGCTTTCATCGCCCTATACCTGGTCTGCGGCATGCCTGTACTGAGATCGGCACTCCGTGCGATATCGAGGTTTGATATTTTCAACGAGTTTACCCTTATGGGAGCGGCCACGCTCTCCGCCGTAGCGATAGGGGAGATGTCGGAAGCTGTCGGTGTCATGCTCTTTTACAGGTTGGGAGAGGCTTTCCAGGAGAGGGCTTCCTCCGGATCCAGGCGTTCGATAAAAGCCCTGCTGGCGACCAAACCCCTATCAGCAAGGGTAATAAAAGATGGTGAACCGATCGATGTAGACCCGAAAGAGATAGTAAAGGGGGACATCATTCAGGTCATGCCCGGTGAGATGATACCCATCGACGGCATCATAAGATCCGGAGCCTCGGATATCGATTCATCTTCTATGACCGGTGAATCGGTCCCTGTCCATGCGATCCAGGGAGATCCGGTCCACGGAGGCACGCTTGCTCTCGACGGACTCATCACAATAGAGGCTGCAGGTCCCTTTGAAGATTCCACCATCGCAAGGATGCTTGAGATGGTACAGAACGCTGCAGCACGGAAATCACCCACAGAAAGGTTTATCACAAGATTTGCAAAATGGTATACTCCCGCTGTTTTCGCCATGGCCTCTATGGTGGCATTCATCCCGCCGCTTACCGGCCACGGTGAACTGAGGGAATGGTTTTACAGGGGGCTGGTACTGCTGGTCATATCCTGCCCCTGCGCTCTTGTAATATCGATACCTCTTGGATATTTCGGGGGTATAGGAAGCGCTTCAAAAAGAGGGATCCTCGTAAAGGGAGCCAATGTCTTTGATGCTCTCAGCAAGGTGACAACTGCAATATTTGACAAGACAGGAACTCTGACATACGGCCGTTTCAAGGTCACAAAAGTTGTCCCGTTTGGAGAGGTCAGCAGGGAAGATCTTCTGAAAACCGCTGCAGCAGTCGAGATGGGATCTACTCACCCTGTGGCGGCATCGATAATTGAAGCTGCGGGGGAGACGGAGATCGACAATGAGGCTCTCATCACACAATCCTCCGGAAAAGGGATGATCCTTACAAAGGGGGATTCTGTCACAGCAGCAGGAAACGCAGCCCTTATGAGAGATTTCGGCATCACACCGGAGGAAGTCTCCACTCACGGAACTATAGTCCATGTCATGAAAGACAATCTGTATATGGGATACATAGTCCTTCAGGACAGCCTCAGAAAAGAATCGGGAAGGGCAATAAGAGAGCTGCGCGAGCAGGGGATAAAAGAGGTCTATATGCTTACAGGAGACCGTGAAAGCGTAGCCAGGCTGATTTCAGATGAACTCGGCCTCGACGGGTATCGTTCCGAACTTATGCCTGAGGATAAAGTTGAAGCATTGAAGGAGATATGCAAAGGTGAGACAGAAAAGACCCTCTATGTCGGCGACGGCATAAACGACGGCCCTGTTCTTGTGACCTCGGAGACGGGCATAGCCATGGGAGGGTTCGGCTCGCAGGTCGCAGTTGAAGTTGCAGATGCGGTCATTCTTGACGACTCCCCTCTTAAGGTTGTTGAACTTCTCCGTATAGCGAGAAAGACACGTACTATCGTCTGGCAGAATGTCTTCATGGCTCTGGGCGTAAAAGGCATATTCCTTATCGGGGGCGCGGCGGGGATAGCCGGCCTCTGGGAAGCGGTCTTCGCCGATGTCGGCGTCGCGCTGCTTGCGATCCTCAATGCGACAAGGGCATCAAGAGCATAACTTCTTTACCTCCAACAACACCCGAAGGCATAAAAATCAAGCCGGCCCCCTGTTTGAAAGCGGGGCCGGCCTTTTATTCCATCTTTATCAGTGATCAGGGTTTTGTCTCACAGGAACATATCGAGCAGTCGCGGAAGAGACATCCTCCGTCAAGGCTGGAAACATCAAAACCTTCCTGCTTCATGAGGCACGCGGCGAAGTAGCCCTCTTTTCCGTTCCTGCAGTGGACATATACATGCTTGTTCCTGTCCAGTTGGCTGAGCTTTCCGCGAAGCTCCTCAAGAGGTATGCGACGGAAACCGTCTATTCTTACTTCAGAGACAGAGATGTCATCGTCTCCCCTGACATCTATGAATATGGCCTCTTCTTCGGCAGGCATTCCTTCGATCGAGCTCCATTCGACCTTTTCAAGTTTTCCGGACAGAACGTTTTCAATGACGAACCCGACCATGTTTACCGCGTCCTTAGGGGTCCCGAAAGGAGGCGAGTATGCCAGCTCAAGCTCTGTGAGGTCATAAGCCGTCGCACCCATGCGGATGGAGGCGGCCAGTACGTCGCAGCGTTTGTCTACTCCCGTGCGGCCGACTATCTGAGCACCGAGGATCCTTCCTGTCGGCACCTCGAAGACGACCTTCATCGCCATTTCCTCTCCGCCGGGGTAATAGCCGGCATGGGGATGATGGTAGACCAGCACCTTGTCAAAACCAAGGCCGTTCCTCTGTGCCTCTTTTTCACTCAGCCCCGTAAAAGCGACTGTCATATCGAATATCTTCAGTATCCCGGTGCCCTGTATCCCGCCGTACCTGCTCTTTATTCCGGCAATGTTGTCCGCGGCAATGCGCCCCTGCTTGTTGGCGGGACCTGCAAGAGCTACCGAAGCAGGCTTTCCCGTGATGAAGTTTTTCACCTCTGTCACATCGCCGACTGCATAAATATCCGGATCCGAGGTCATCATACGGTCATCGACCTTTATGAAACCGCGCTCGTTGAGATCGAGTCCTGCTTCTTTGGCAAGCTCGCTCTGAGGCTTCGCACCGACTGACATCAAGACCATATCCGTCCCGACCCCGCTCTCCCGAAGCCTGACCGTAAGGCCGTCACCGTTCTTCTCTATGGCAGTGACTCCATCATTTAGGATGACCTCTATCCCTTTTTCAGTGACATATTTACTGACAAGGGCCGCCATGTCTGAGTCCAAAGGCGCGATAAGGTGATCGCTCAGCTCTACTATGGTTATCTTCTGGCCGGACTCAGCCAGATTTTCGGCAACTTCGAGCCCGATGGCGCCTCCGCCCACTATCACTACGTTTTTCACTTTTTTTTCGCTGATAAACTCTTTTATCTTCACAGCATCGGGAATGTTCCAAAGGGTAAAAACCCCCTCTGAATCTATACCCGGAATGTTTGGACGTAAGGGGAAAGACCCTGTTGAAATGATCAGTTTGTCATAGCTTTCTGTGTACTTTTTCCCGGTTACGAGGTCTTCGGCTTCTACTTTTTTATTCTCCGTGTCTATAGAAGTAACTCTGTTATTCACTCTTGCGTCAATATTATTCTTCCTGACAAACTGATCAGGAGTCCTTACTATCAGCTTGTTGACGTCATCGACTATCCTTCCGCCGAGGAAGTACGGCAGGCCGCAGGCAGCAAATGAGACGTAAGGGCCCTTCTCGAACATTATTATCTCAGCCTTCTCGTCAAGCCTGCGCAGCCTCGCCGCTGCAGTGGCTCCTCCTGCGACTCCGCCTATTACCAGCACCTTCATTTTTGCTGCCCCCTTTTTGTTCTGTCGGATGTTTTTCATAATAAAATATATAGCACAGCAATATATTAACATCATTCCTATGCCCGCCCTGCTGTACATAGATGATCATATAACGGATAATCAGTAAAAGCTGCAAATAATTCTTATGCAAAGGGGATGGACTGTATGATGTTCATATGTTATCCGACTTGAGGAACCTGCAAAAAAGCCCGGGAATGGCTTGACAAAAACAAGATCAAATACAGGGAGCGCGACATAAAGATCGACAACCCCACCTCAGAGGAAATAACAAAATGGCACAAAATGAGCGGGGCTGACCTGAAAAAATTTTTCAACACAAGCGGACAGCTCTACAAAAGCCTCGGACTTAAGGATAAGCTGCCGTATATGACCGAAGGTGACCAGATAAAACTGCTTGCCACCGACGGGATGCTTGTCAAAAGGCCCCTTATAGTAGGAAATGATTTTGTCATCACCGGCTTCAAAGAGGAAGAGTGGAAAGAAAAACTTCTCAAGGCATAATAATAATGATCTGTAAAAAATCTAAATATATGATTTTCCCGCTTTAATGCGGATAGAAATGAACAATATTCAGTGTTAGTATCATAGATTCAACGTACATAACATATCGACAAAACGATAAAAACTGGAGGGATCATTAATGCTTACGAGTTCACGCAATCAGTTTAAAGGCACAGTCAAGTCGGTAAAAAAGGGTGCGGTAAATGACGAGATAGTCATTAAGCTGCCCGGCGGCGCAGAACTTACATCAATAATCACTGAGACGAGCACAACGACCCTGGGGCTTAAAGAGGGAACAGAGGTAATAGCTCTCATAAAAGCATCGTGGGTGATACTGGCAACGGATCTGGAAGGCATCAAACTCTCAGCCCGCAACCAGCTCTGCGGCAAAGTCAAGGAAGTTAAGACAGGTTCCGTGAACAGCGAAATAGTTGTATCTCTCGACGATGGAGACGAGCTTGTGGCGATCGTTACCTGCGAAAGCGAAAAGAAACTTGGACTGGCCCCCGGAAAGAAAGTCACTGCAATAATCAAAGCCCCTCATATAATAGTAGGCGTAGCTAAATAATTTAAAAAACAAGTTTATTAAGTCTGTTAAATTTAAAACAAATAAAAAATACGGGGTGATCACCCCGTATTTTTTATTTGTGCAGAGAACAGGACCCCTTGACTGATCCTTGCAAAGGCACGAAAATTACACTCTCAACAATTTACGGTAAAGTGATGAATATGCACACTGCGGTAACGTATGGGAGGGCATGAAGATGGAAAAAGAGATAAGGAAAAAAATACTTGGGATACTTGAAAAGGATGCCAGGCTGGACGCTAAGGACATCGCCTCAATGCTGGGATGCGACGCTGGCGAGACAGCTGCCGAAATAAATGCGATGGAAAAAGAGAATATCATCTGCGGATACCATGCCTTTATAAACTGGGACAAGACTGACGACGAAAAGATCTCCGCCCTTATCGAGCTGAAAGTCACACCCCAGAGAGGCAACGGCTTCGACAAGATAGCGGAAAAGATCTATCAGTTCCCGGAGGTAGAGTCTCTTTACCTCATGTCGGGGGGATATGATTTCACAGTGATCCTGAAAAAAGCGACCATGAAGGAGATAGCCTTCATCGTTTCCTCAAAGCTCGCGGTAATAGATGAGGTGCAGAGTACTGCCACACACATCGTGCTTGTGAGGTACAAGGACCACGGCACCTCGTTCATAGAACCCCACAGGGATCTGAGGATGGTAGTAACACCGTGAGGGACTTCATCTGCGAAAAGATCAAAAAGATAAAGCCCTCAGGCATACGCAGGCTTTTTGACATTGCCAACGAGATACCTGACGTAATATCCCTCGGGGTCGGAGAACCTGATTTCGACACTCCATGGCACGTCAGGGAAGAGGGTATGTACGCACTGCAGAAGGGACGGACCTTTTACACCTCCAATGCCGGTCTTCCCGAGCTCAGGGAAGAGATATGCAAAAATATAAAAAGAAAATACGGACTTGATTACGACTGCAAAAATGAAGTAGTTGTTACGATCGGCGGAAGCGAGGCTATAGACATTGCCTTGAGGGCGATTCTGGATCCGGGTGACGAGGTCGTCTACCCCGAACCCTGCTTCGTCTCATACCAGCCATGCATACTGCTCTCTGACGGAGTGCCCGTGCCGATACCGCTCAGCGCCGAAACAGAGTTCCGCCTGACTCCGGAAAAACTTGAGGCCGCAATAACGGGAAAGACCAAGGCGCTTCTTATGTCTTACCCAAGCAACCCTACCGGAGCCATAATGGAGAGGGAAGACCTTGAAAAGATCGCCGAAGTGGTGCTCAGGCATGACCTTATAGTGATATCGGACGAGATATACAGCGAACTTTCCTATAAGGGAGCTCACGTGAGCATAGCAAATATGCCCGGCATGCAGGAAAGGACGATACTCATCAACGGGTTTTCAAAAGCCTATGCCATGACAGGTTGGCGTCTTGGGTATGCGCTGGCTCCTGCCCACATCATGGAATACATGCTGAAGATCCACCAGTTCGCCATAATGTCCGCTCCCACTGTCAGCCAGTACGCCGCTGTTGCAGCACTGCGCGACGGAGACAAGGACATTGAGATGATGAAGGCATCATACGACCAGAGAAGACGTTTCCTCATGGAGGCGTTCAGGGAGATGGGACTTCCCTGCTTTGAACCATATGGGGCATTCTATGTCTTCCCCGACATATCTGAGTTTGGAATGACCTCCGAAGATTTCTGCACGGCACTTCTGAAGGCGGAGAACGTGGCTGTTGTGCCCGGATCGGCATTCGGTGAGTGCGGAGACAAACATGTCAGGATCTCTTACGCCTACTCTGTCGATACCCTGAAAGAAGCTATGAAAAGGATGGCTCGCTTTATTGAAGGCCTGAGGCAATAACCCGTTTTATCTTTAAATCAGGGGAGCCGCGGACGTCAGTCTGCGGCTCCCCTGATTTTAATGTCACTAAAGTTTTATCAGCGCAGTGCGGTTTTAGCGCCGCACTTCACGGAGTTGATGATACTCTCGATCTCCCCGTCGCTCATGTTTATGTTAAGCCCGGTCATTACCGCTCTGCTTAGTATCGCATCTGTCCCTGCCATGGTTTCGGGGGCATATGATGGAGATCTTGTCCCAAATATATCTTTTTCTCCCATCTCCTCAAGCGCCTTCCAGTGCTTTGCGTAGTGCCATGTGTTTTCCGATATTATGCTGAAGCCGGTCCCTGACTCCCCGGCCGCATTTTTGAAACTCAGAGCAGCCTCCGGTGAGGGCAGCATAAAGATTAGGTGAGAAGCTGTGTCTCCTTCAACATTGTGCATAGGACGGGCCTTGATCCCTGTCTCTTTCACCGAATCAAGGATCCTGTTCTTGGTCTTTCTTAGTTTTTCAAGTGTAGCCGGCATCTTTTGCAGCGCTATTACACCCAGTGCCCCCTGCAGTTCGTTTAACCTGTAATTCACACCCAGCCCGAATTTGCCCTCTTCGCCCCTGTCGTGCGCCTTGCTGTGGATATGTCCATGGTCATGGTAGCAGTCCATCCTGAAGAAGAGATCTTCATCGTCTGTTAAGACTATCCCTCCCTCTCCTACAGTGAGGGTCTTATTGGGATCAAAGCTCCAGGTCCCGCACTTGCCTATCGATCCGAGATACCTTCCTTTGTACGTCCCTCCGACTACCTCGCATGCATCTTCGACAACCGGGATGCCATATTTTTTACCTATTTCGACAAATGCATCAACATCAGCCGCTGCACCAAACATGTGAACGGGAATCAAAGCCTTTGTCTTATTCGTTATCAGTTTTTCTGCTGAAACAGGATCAAGCCCCAGAGTCTCATCTATCTCCCCGAGGACCGGGACAGCTCCGCATGCAACTATAGCTTCAATTGTGGCGATGAAGGTAAAGGGGGACGTGATAACCTCATCACCGGGCCCCACTCCCAGTCCCTTTAGGGCTGTGATGAGTGCGGCAGTTCCGTTTGTCAGAGCAAGCGCATACTTTGATCCCGTTATTTTTTTTGCTTTTTCTTCAAATTCTTCCACACGGTATATGCCGTTTCTCACAGAGTGAGAACCGTACCTGTGTATCATTTTTCTTTCAATGACATCTGTCAGCGCCTGAATTTCTTCAATGCCGAATATCTCTGTCCCTGCCATTATGATCCCTCCCCGGTCAGATCAGTCGTCTCTTTCTTAGTTTCCGGTCATTTCTCTATAGGCATTTCTTACAAACTCCGAAGTTGCCTCCGCCTGCCAGTTTTTCCCAAAACAGCTTTGCCACAGTTTTTCCATACCGAGAGCAGTCTTTGTCATCTTGTCGATGTCTTTTTCGCTTATTCCATAGTGTGAAGCATTGGGAACCGGTATCCCGTTCAATTCAAGGAATCTGATTGTATCCGCGTATCCGTCAGGGTAAATTTCCTCCATGGCCAGCATCGAGATCGTTACAGCAACACTGTGGGGCAAATGAGGAGAAGAATTGCTGAGTCCGTATGACAGAGCATGTGCAGCACCTACCCTTCCTTCAATGCTGCTGCTTCCCCCAAGCACTGAAGCCATCGCAGCTTTTATTGCAGTCCCTGTTTCATGCCTGTCCATTTTATGTGATAGCGCATCTCTTGCCAGCATCAGCCCCTTTGACGCATCAGTAAGTGCATCCTCTGAGCTGGTCCTGCTTTTTGTGATTTCGTAATGATGGTAATAGCAGTCCATAAGCGTAAAGAACCTGTTGACTTTTGTTGCGCCTGCTGAAAGCTGCGGGTCAATAAACGCAACAGCAGGCTCAACAAATTTATTGTTTATGCCAAGTTTTTTTTCAGGGCCTCTCAATACCGCTATGGGAGTGATTTCAGCTCCGGTACCGTTAAGCGTGGGAAGTACCCATACATCAAGCCCTTTGTTCAATTCCATGTCATATCCCTGATATCTTGACGAGGGCCCCGGATTTGCGGTACAGATCGCTGCTGCCTTCGTCAGATCCATTGTCGAACCGCCGCCCACGGCCACAGCCAGATCCGGAACGCAGGGATCTGATCTTATCAGTTCAGCCAGCCTGTCAACATCTTCTGTCTTCGGTTCTGATGCTGACGCGTCAAAAATGAAAACGGAGGCCCGGTCAAACAGAGGACGGAAAATATCCTGCTCAAGGAGGGCACTGTCCAGAACAAAATATGGTCTCCTTGACTCGCATTCGATCCTTATTATCAGATCTCCGACTCCGTCATCAGAACAGATCACTTCAGTTGGAAAATTTGTTTTCCACCAGGGTGAAGAACTTACAAAAGCTTTTATATTTGTCGGAACATTTAGCATCTTCGATTTCTCCTTTTGGATCCTTCCGGCTTTAACGATCAAAACAGATCATTTATGCTTAGTTGAGCTGGGTGCGTATTTCCGTCCATTACAGAAACGTCACGGGAATGTCCGGAAATTCGAAGGGTCTGAAAGATATTCTTCGATCCTCAGCAGATCGTTGGGAGTGTCTATCTCTATGGTATCTCGATGAGTAACTATGCACCTTATGGAATGGCCTCTTTCAAGCACCCTCAGCATCTCAAGGCTCTCTGTTCTCTCCAGCGGAGTCTGCTTCCATTTCGAAAAATCAAGCAGGAAATCACGCCTCCACGCGTATGGCCCTATGTGCTTGTACCATGTTCCCTCGGAAGTCCTTGGAAAGGGGATCGGAGAACGGCTGAAATAGAGCCCCCGGCCATTTTTATCAAAGACCATCTTGACGATATCGGGAGATGTTATCTCTTCATAGCGTTCTATCTTTTTTGCCAAAAGAGCGAGTGAGACGTCATGAGCTGAGCTCAGCACATCTATCAAAGGATCTATCATGTCGCTGCCGACAAGAGGGTCATCGACCTGCACGTTTATTACATATTCCGAGGATATCCTCTCTGCAGCCCATGCGACACGGTCTCCTCCGCTGGGAAGATCGGGAGGAGTCATCATTGCCTCTCCTCCGTTTTCACGGACAAGCGCAGCTATCCTTTCGTCGTCTGTTGCGACGACTACCTTGTCTACACTTCTGCATCTGCTGACATTTTTGAGGACTCTTATGACAAGCGGCACCCCTGCTATCGGAACAAGGGGCTTTCCTGGAAGTCTTGTGCTGGCAAATCTTGCGGGGATCACTGCAAGGGTCTTCATCCCTCTAACCTCCTTCTCAGACAGCTTATGCAGTGTATGGCCGAAATATCGGCTTTCTCAGCTGTCGTTTTTTGGTTAGAGGCCAAGAATAATCCTCTTTAATAAAATTGTCAAATACTTTTTTGCACAAAAAAAGACCGCGCGCAAGCGGCCTCACGATATATATTTTTTTAAAAAACAATGCAGAGCTTACTGTTCCAGCTTATAGATAGTCCACTTGAGAGAAGCTGCTTTTCTTGCCAGTTTTAGGTCTCCCTTGAGATAAAGGCCTTTGAACTGCTTGTCTTCGCCCGGAGCAAGCTGTGTCTCCTCAATAAAGATATCGCCGATCTCCTGCCTGTTCTCCCCTACGAAGGTGCAGGCAGCTGAAAATTTGACAGGAGCTTCACCTTTGTTCACAAGAGTGATGTTCACTCCCTCTGATGTTACCTTGAGCCCACGGTACTCGACGGGAGCTCCGTTGGGTATCTGCCCCTTTGAGCTGAAGACAGCAAAGGCCGGCATGGCAAAGATCAGTATCAGGATCATCGATATTGCTATTCTTTTCAATCCGGGCAACCCCGCTTTCTTTTCTGAATGTTTAAATTTTATCATATATGTCACTATTATCAGTTTCTTTACGAGCAGCCATATCAGCAAAAAAACCTGTATCACTTAAAGAGAGTGACGTATCATTATAAAATAAGCGGCCCCCACAAGGAAGCCGCCCTATATAAAGCCTGGCGGAGAGCAGAGGATTCGAACCCCTGGGGCTGTGACACCCAACTGATTTCAAGTCAGTCACCATAGACCACTCGGACAGCTCTCCGGACAACGTTAATATTATAGCGACCTTTTCATTTCAGGCAAGTCTTTATATGATTTTTTTTGGAGGAAGACCATGTCAGAACAAAAAATGTCTTTTCGGGTAACAGGTATGACCTGTACGACCTGTTCGAAAATAGTCGAAAGAGCGCTCTCTAAAGTCGAGGGTGTAACTTATGCTTCCGTCAACCTTGCGACAGAAAGCGTATTTGTCGCAGCCGGCGATTCTGTTACATTTGAGATACTTGAGAATGCTGTTGAAAAAAGCGGGTACAAGATACTCAAAGAGGCCCCCGCAGACATAGACGACATAAAATACCGCGAGGCCAGAAAAGACCTATTCTTCATCCTCCTGATCGGCATCCCCATGTCGGTACTGATGTTCATGCATATGGCAATGGGTATCCACTACCACTGGTACGGGATAATGGAGATAGTTGCGGGGGGCATCGCCATATTCTGGGGCGGGCGCAAAACGCTTCGCGGAGCATGGATAGCAGTAGCGCACGCTCACACGAACATGGATACGCTTATAGCTATCAGCGCCGCAGCCTCATGGGTCACAGCTCTCATGAACTACTTTGGTCTTGACATCCCTTCCTTTGGAACAATAGGAGTTATGATACTGATGCTCCACCTCACGGGCAGGTATATTGAGTCCCATCTGAGGGACAAGGCCGCAAAACAGGTGAAGGCGCTTATGACCCTTCAGCCGAGGGAAGCCCGTGTCGTATCTGACGGCAAGACTCTCATGGTGCCAATTGAAGCGGTCAAACCTGACACGAAGATCCAGGTCAACCCGGGTGAAAGGATCCCGCTTGACGGAGTAGTTGAGGAAGGGCTTTCCGGGGTCGATGAATCCCTTTTGACAGGCGAATCTCAGCCTGCAGTTAAGGATGTAGGGTCTGACGTCACAGGGGGAGCTATGAATCTCTCAGGAGTGCTTCTGATCAGGACAACAAAAGTAGGCGAGGACACATTCCTCTCAAAAATGCTCGACCTGGTGAGGGAAGCTCAGGGGAGCAAGGTGCCTCTTCAGGATCTTGCAGACAGAATAACCATAAAATTCGTCCCGGCCGTGATTTCGCTCGCTGTGATCAGCGCTTTGACATGGTTTTTCTTTTTCGACAGCCTTTCTGTCTATGTTGCGCCGCTGGCAGCATATCTCCCATGGCCAACGGCATTCAGTTCGCCTGTATCCGCCGCCGCATATTCCTTCGTGGCAACGCTGGTAATAGCATGTCCGTGCGCACTTGGACTCGCGACTCCGCTTGCACTTGTAGTCAGCACCGGTGAGGCTTCAAAAAACGGTCTTCTGATCAGGAACGCGGAGGCCATCCAGACATTGCACGAAGTTGACCATGCCATCCTCGACAAGACAGGCACACTGACCGTAGGCGAACCGGAAGTGCTTGAATGGGAACTTGAAGATGAGGCGATCCCCTTCACCTTCGCCCTTGAGTCCAATTCAGGACACCCTGTAGCCAAATCTGTCGTCAGGGCCTTGGGTACTCGTCAGTACGACAAACCGGAAAGCGTTGAAGAGATACCTGGAGAGGGCGTGACAGGAAGATGGGGAGATGTCGAATGGTTCGTGGGCAGACCTCTCAACAGATCAAAATGGACAGCCAGATCTGCTCTTGCACGATCTATAGTTGAAGTGAGAAAAAACGACATCCCGGTCGGCTTTTTTGCCGTCTCCGATCCGATAAGGAAAGATTCAAAAGAGGCTGTCTCAGCCCTCGCTAAACTCGGCATAACCACGATGATGGCAACGGGGGACTGTATGGAGGCAGCATTGGAAATTGCCGAACAGGCAGGGATAAAAAACGTGAGATGGGAAGTCCGTCCCGAAGATAAACTCTCAATAGTGAGGGAGACCCAGAGCAAGGGAAAGAAAGTTCTTATGGCAGGAGACGGGATAAACGATGCCGCGGCTCTGAAGGGCGCCCATGTCGGTGTAGCGATGGGCGGAGGTATGGATCTCGCGGTCGACAGCGCAGACATAGTGATCCTGAAAGGCGGCATCTCAAAAATAGTTTCGGCTGTTAAAATATCTGATAAGACATGGCAGGTGATCCGCCAGAATCTTTTTGGTGCATTTTTCTATAACATCATTGCCATCCCGCTTGCAATGCTGGGGCTGCTCCATCCGCTCGCAGCAGAGCTGGCGATGGCAGCAAGTTCTATTACAGTTATTTTGAACTCTCTTCGCATCTCAGGTTCGGCAGACAAATAACAAGGAGGACATAAAAATGAAAAAATTCACACTCTTAATTCCGGAAATGATGTGCGGCCATTGTGAAAAACGCATCCGTGAAGCTGTTTCATCTCTTGGCGGAAACGTAATATCACTTGATCTGGAGACAAAGATCGCGGTAGCAGAAGCAGACGTTTCAGAAGAAGTACTTATCAAAGCCATTGATGATGCAGGGTATGAGGCACAAATAAAGAGTTAAGTATGATAGAATTAATTTCAGATAAGGGGGAATAAAAATGAAAAAGACCTTGATCTATGCCATTACAGCGCTATTGATACTGGTCTCAGCAGGTTCATCCTTCGCTCACCCCCCGAAAAATGCAAATGCAGTTTGGGACAAAGCGTCTGAGACCCTGACCGTAACAGCTGAGCACAGTGTCAACGATCCTGTTAAACATTACATCCTCACTCTTACAGTGTTTGAGGGCAATAAGCAGTTGCTGCTCAAACAGTACGACAAACAGGGAGAACCGGGCGGGTTCAGTGACAGAGTCATTTTAAAGGGACTGAAACCTGGTTCACATGTAAGGGTCCAGCTTGTATGCAACATTATGGGCTCGACAGAATCGGAAATAACTATTCCCTAGTACATGAGGATTCCACAATAAAAAGCAAAAAAGAGGGAAGCCTTCCTGAGACCATGGGCTTCCCTCTTTAATATCCTTAACCAGTCAGCTCAGAGAAATAACGGATCAACTGTCGGTGATCTTTCCGTCAGGCCAGAAGAATTTTGTTGCCGGATTGCTGCCGGGCGCTACAGGAAATATCTTTTTGCCCTCCCACAGTACCGATGTACTGCCTGGCTTCCCTATTCTGACCCTTATCGGCAGTCCTGAGCTTACTTCATACTCTTTAATTTCACCGGGCTTCATAGTTCCTTCGAAGAGTATTTTATCACCCCTGCTTATCTTCATCCATACATAGGCATTTTCAGCAGTGACCTTTAGGGATCTGGGGACGGCTGCCTGGTTCGGTGCTTCCTGATTATCCGGTGCCTTAGCTGCTGCGGTCGCAGGCTGAGGCTGTTTGCCGTCCATCCACGAAAGGTCTGTGTGCTCGTCTTTGCTGACAGCGTCACTCGACAGAGGCCGCACTGCTTCGTCCGCCGACAGCGGCGCTTGCTGTTCTTCCGGCTGCTGCTCCCTGACTGTACCGGTCGTTCCCCCATCTATGGGGCTTGTCGCGGAAGTTTTAATGTCACCTCTGTACTGCCAGGTTATCCACCCGGCTGCCCCAAGTGACAGAACAATCAAAAGATAGAGCCACAAAAAGGATCTTGGCTTGAATATCTTAGGAGAATCGCTGTAATTAGTTTCGTCCCCTTGAGGGATCGGCGGTTCTGCGGCTTTCTGCCTTTTGGTTATGGCGTCGTAGCTTTTCCATAAATCAGGAGCGCTCAGATGGTCACAGTACTGTCGTATGAAACTCCTGACATAAGGACCCTTTGGCAGATGATCAAGATCTCCCTCTTCGATCGCAGCCAGGTAGTGTTTCTGTATTTTGGTCACATTGAAAACATCTGCTATTGAAAGTCCCTGGGCTTCCCTTATGCTCTTCAGGCGTGACCCGAGTTCCTTTATCTGTATCTGGGCCTTTTGTTCTTCATTATAAGTTTCCTTTTTCTCCAATCCGACGCCCCCTTTCTGCGTTGACGCGCATTTCCCTGATCACCGCTGCCGGATCCGGCTTGCTGAATATCGCGCTTCCTGCGACCAGCACGTCACACCCATGTCTCACGGCAAGTTCCGTGTTGTCAGGGCCGATCCCGCCATCCATCTGGATAAGATAGCCGCCTTCGTTTGCCCTGCGCCATTCCGCCAGAGCCGATACTTTCTTAAGAGTTTCGGGTATGAACGACTGTCCACCGTATCCAGGATTGACTGACATTACCAGGACAAGGTCGACCATGTGAAGGATAGGGTAAAGTACTTCGACAGGTGTCCCCGGGTTGATGGAAACGCCGCAGAGAACACCTTCGTGCCTTATGCTCTGAAGTACCCTGTGTATGTGCGGGGTCGCTTCGGCATGGACAGTCAGGACTGAGGGCTTCTCCGCAAGGAACATCTCGATAAAGGCTTCCGGCGGCCGGACCATTATATGTACATCAATAAATTTGTCTTGGTATCTCTTTCTCAAAGCTTTCAAGAGAGAGGGGCCGTATGAAAGGTTAGGCACAAAATGGCCGTCCATTATGTCGAGGTGGAGCCATTCGGCATCCTTCTCAATTTTATCGATATCCCTCTCCATATTGAGTACATCCGCGGAAAGCAACGAGGGCGAAATGATCACGCTCCTGCCTTCCATCTCATTTTTTATTTGAAACGATCCTGCCATACGAAGTCACCTCCCAGATAAATGGTAATCGTTGCCTGTCCGGTGAAAGGAACATTCATAGATACATACTCGCTGCTGTTTGCCATTACATCCTTAATTACCTTTGTTCCAGTATCATCTGTCAGCTCTATCTTTAGTGAGAGCGGTTTGGTCAGGGGCGGGACCTGGTATCTCAGTTTAGCCGTCTTCTGATTCAGTGCAGGTGCGGGCTTTGCGGGTTCAGGAGCTTTTACCGGTTCTGCCTCGCTCTTCACTTGCTCTTTAGCAAGCTCCTGAGACGAAGCCGCTGCCGGGTTTTCGGGCAGCTTCGTGGGGATATCAGATGGTTCGGTATTTTTGACCACGACAGTCCTGACGGCAGCGGCCCTCTGATGGTCCTGATCGTCTGCCGGCGGTGTTTCGGTGGAAGCCTCTCCGGGCTGTAAAGCCCTTGCTATCGTGAGATTTATAAGTGTTCCTGCAGGAACGTTGGCTCCGTTCTTGGGATTGGTCCTCAGCACAGTACCTGCAGGGACTTCCGTTGAGGGCTCCTCTGTCCTGCTTCCCACAGTAAGTCCTATCTGTTCAAGCACCTGGCCAGCCACATCAACTCCCTGGCCCTTTAGATCGGGGACGCTTACAAATGCACCTCCGACACTGCCGCCTGAACTTACAAGGAGGCTTACCATGCAGTTAGCAGCGACCTGCTGAGGTGCAGCAGGGTTTTGTGCAATAATCGATCCGGCAGGTTTAAGTTTATCTGCCACCCTCGTTATCTTGTCCACTTTAAAACCTGCTTCGCTTAGCCTTTTTACGCCTTCCTCAAACTTCAGGCCCCTTACATCCGGGACCGGAAGTATTGATCCGCCTTTGCTGACCCTGACGATGACTACTTTTCCCTTTGATACTTTCTCTCCTGCGGGAAGGTTCTGAGAGATCACTGTATCTGCCCTTTCAGGCGAATCGACCTGGTCGACTTTGGCAAGAAGTCCTTCCTTCTGAAGAGCTTCTACTGCATCTACGAGCTGCAGGCCTACCATGTTTGGCACGGTGGCACTATTGTCCTCAATAAAAACTGTCTTTATCCCCCAATATGCACTGGCTATGATCACAATAAATGCTATTACCATGCCCCAGCGATGAATATTCCCCATAAAAAACGCTCCCTTTCTCCTCTATTTGCGCTTTACAAGAAGCGCCAGATAGAAACCATCGATCCATGGAAGACCGGGCCAGATCAGAGTACCGTACGGTTTGCCCTTTGACATGAGCTTATGGCTTCTTTCAACGGGAACTTCGGTAAGTTCAGGGTGCTGAGCCATTACCGCAGCAACTACCTTCTCATTCTCTTCCCTGAACATGCTGCATGTGCTGTAAGCAACAATGCCTCCGGGCGCAACAAGAGATACGGCCCTGTCAAGAAGTTTTCTCTGAAGATCCGCCGCATCTGAAACCATCTCGGGAGTTATCCTCCATTTGCTCTCCGGATGCCTTCCCCATGTACCGCTGCCTGTACATGGAGCATCCAGGAGTATCGCTTTAGGCTCTGTTTTTGGCTCAAGGCTGAGGGAATCCCCGCAGTAAAAACTGACTCTGTCCCGGGCGGACATCCTTATCATTTCGTACTCAGCCGATCTTATTCTGCCTTCGGATATGTCCCACGCCTCGATCTTCGCTTCCGGCATCATATCGGCAAGCTGACCCGTCTTGATGCCCCGTCCGCAGCACATGTCAAGCAGAGGCTCTCCCTTCCATCTTTTGGAAAAGGCCTCCGCAACAAACATTGACGATTCGCTCTGCGGTGTTATCCTGCCCTCTGAAAATCCGGGGATCTCAAGCGGGTAGGGGTTCGCAGGAGTGCGGACCGACCTCTCCAGAAAGGGGGAAGCCCAGGCTTTTTTTCCTGAAACCCTGTACTCCTCCAGCCATTCTTCCCTGTCTACCCCACGCGAAAGCCTGAGCGAAAGATATGTCCTCATTCCGCTTGACTTTACAAGATGCTTTGCCTCGGATATCGACATGTCCTTGGACCACTGAGCGGCCGCCCACCCCGGGATACCCCAGTAAAGTGCCTGGTCTCTGAGTGCGCTGCTTTTTTTCAGCTCTGCCAGATATGGCTTGGCTTCATCAGCCACTGTATGCAGGACCGCATTGACAAGTCCGATATCGTGATCGTCGCCCTTTGATTTTATTGCCTGTACAAGGCCGTTGATGAGAACAGGAAGTGCAAAATATTTAAGCTCCACTATCCCTGATATTCCTATGATAAGAGCGTTATGCGTAAGGGCCGACATGTCTTTTGTGTTTCGCCTGCAGTATTTCATGAGCAGATGCTTCCAGAGTCCCTGTCTTCTGAGCGAACAGTAGACAAGGGTAGCAGCAAGCACCCTGTCAGAAGGAGCAATATCAGTGTATAACTTCCTGAGCGCTTCTGCGGCGAAGGCGCCTTCACTTACCTCGCCATACACCTGGAGCGCCGCTTCAATACCTCTCATCGGGGCCGATCACCTCTATGTGCGGAATTCCGCTTTTTCATGGAACGTTTCAAATATAGCAAAAAAGGAGGCAGCCAAATGCCACCTCCCGATATTTTACACTATTTTCTTAGTCTCTGCGCATTCCTCTGAGGGCGATAAGCCTAACCAGCTGGAGTATGGTCATTACAAGAGCTGCTATATATGTGAGTGCGGCCGCGTCGAGAACAGCTTTTGCGCCTCCCACTTCGTTGCCTGCCAGAAGGCCTGTCTCCGAAATCAGCTTGAGTGCCCTTGCGCTTGCGTCAAACTCTACAGGCAGGGTCACAAGGTGGAATACGAGGACTCCGCAGAAGAGCAGTATGCCTATGTTGAGCAGCGGGGTATAACCCATTATCAGCCCAATGAAGAAAAGGGGCATGGACATAGTAGAGCCAATGCTTACAGCAGGCACGATGGAGTTCCTGATCCGAAGGAAGGCATAACCTTCTTTATCCTGGATCGCATGTCCAACCTCGTGTGCGGCAACACCTATTGCGGCGATGCTTGAATTTCCGGACACCGCATCTGAAAGGCGAAGCACCTTGCTCCTCGGGTCATAATGGTCTGTAAGATGGCCCTGTATCCTCTCCACCCTTACATTGCCAAGTCCAAATTTGTCAAGCAGGATCCTGGAGACCTGGTCAGCGGTAATACCGCTTGCGGCCCTCACCTCACTGTATCTTGAAAAAGCTCCCTTGACCTTGAACTGGGCCCAGAGAGAAAAGAGCATCGCAGGTATCAACAGAACTATGGTCGAATCTAAATATGGGAACATCATTTTACGACACCTCCGTTGTAATGATCCATATTAGTTTATATTAGTCAGACTAATTGTGTCTTCCGTAAAATTCCGCAATCTCTTCCACTACTCTTTCCTGTTCCTCCGGAAGGAGTTCAGGGAAAATGGGAAGTGCCAGAACTGTTCCGGCAAGCATTTCTGAAACGGGGAAGTTGCCTTCTTTATATCCAAGGTATGAGAAACAGTGCTGGAGATGGAGGGGCAGCGGGTAGTAAACTCTTGTGACGACGCCGCGCTCTTCGAGATATGCCTGAAGCTCATCCCTTCTCTCAGCCTTCACTACATACTGGTGATATACATGTCTGTTGCCGGACTCTTCGACCGGGGGAGTGACCTTGTCAAGAAGTCCCTTCTCCTTGAAGAGGATCATGTATCTTTCAGCCACTATCCTGCGCTCTTCGTTCCACTCCTCCAGATGGCGGAGCCTCACTCTGAGAATTGCTGCCTGGACAGCATCAAGACGGCTGTTTATGCCAACTTCATCGTGGAAGTATGTTTTGCCTGAACCGTGGACCCTGAGGCTCCTCATTCGGTCTGCGCCTTCCTTGCCGTGAGGTATTGATACCATACCGCCGTCGCCGTAGCAGCCAAGGTTTTTAGTCGGGAAGAATGAGAAACAACCCATGTCTCCCATAGAGCCTGCCCTGCAGATCTTTTTGTCTATTATCCTGTGGGCTCCAATTGCCTGTGCACAGTCCTCTATTAGAGCTATTCCTCTTTTGCTGAGTTCGTCCTTTATCAGTTCCAGTTTGCATGTCTGTCCGAAAAGGTGTACAGGGAGGACCGCCTTTGTCCTGGGTGTGATCTTCTCCATGACCGATTCCATGGACAGGTTGTATGTGTCAGGGTCGACATCGGCAAAAACAGGTTTTGCGCCGTTCCTTGTTATGCAGCTTGCCGTGGCAAAGAAGGTAAAGGGTGTAGTTATGACCTCGTCACTCTCTTTGAGGTCCAGCGACATCAGGGCCAGCACCAGGGCATCCGTACCGGATGCGCATCCCACAGCGTTTTCGACATCCAGATATGCCGCTATCTCCTTTTCAAGGGCCTCAACTTCCGGCCCCAGAATGAAGTGTTGGGTCTCGAGCACCCTGTCAAGGGCAACTCTGACCTCTTCTTTTACCCTGTTGTAATTTCTTGTCAGATCAAAGGACGGTATTTTTTTCTGTCCTGTCATAACCCAATTCCTCCCTATGATGAAAATGCTTTGTTTTGCTGAGCGAGGCCATTCATGTTTGCCATAAGATTTCTTCTCTCGTATGGTTTTTCAAGGACCGCATGAGAGTGGCGGAGATGATCCCTCATTAATCTGTCCGCTGATTCTTCATCCCGGGACATGATCGATGCCAGTATTTTTCTGTGTTCCTCCGTGCTGTAATTTTTTTCCTCTGTGAATGGATCGTAGAAAAGTATATATACATTTGTCCGAAGAATTATATTTTCAACGTATTCAATGAGGACGATGTTTTTGCTTGCGTCAGCTATCAGCCTGTGGAAATTATTGTTTGCTTCGAGACTTGCCTCCAGGTCACGGGCGAGGAAGGCTGATTCCTCATCCTTAAGCACCTCTTCGAACCGTTCCGCAGTTCGCCTGTCGACCCCGTTTCTGCACGCCAGCTGAACGCTCAAAGCCTCAAGGTATCCCCGTACATCGTAAGCTCCCTCTACCTCTGCCACGCTGGGAGCTGCGACTCTTGCCCCGCTGTTGGGGATGATCTTTACAAGCCCCTCGCTTGCAAGACGTCTGAGAGCTTCCCTGACAGGAGTCCGGCTTACTCCCATCTCAAGGGATATCTTAACTTCCGGCAACCTTTCTCCCGGTTTAAGCTGTTTATTAACAATTCTGGACCGCAGTTCAAGATATGCAAAATTTGATGAAGTATTATAGTAGCTTGAATAATTTATCACTAATTTTCCTCCTGAAACCTCTATCTTTGGCATTAAACTCCAAACCTTAGCTCAACAACGTCTCATCATAACATATATTCATGCTATGGCAAGTTTGACATATATCATTTTATGACTAGAATTATCCCATGTGTAAACGACTTTTGGTTCTTTTTCTCTCATTTGGAACGATAATTGCCTTTGGCTATGCCCTGGGCGGCCTTGGCGGCTATATGTTCGACCGGGGAAAACCGCTGGTAATAGCTGCCGGTCTTATAGGAGGGATCTTCTCCGCCTTCCTCGCTCTTAAGATCTGGCGGACATACCTGGACGACATCGACAGGGAAAACGAAGAGACAAGACTGCGGAATGAAAATGATAGTACAAAAGAGGAGCCTCAGCTTACTGACGAGAAATAGTCACAGACCTTATCTGCTATCTTTGAAGATGCACCGCGTTCAAGAACTATTTCCGAATATCCCCTCACTATCCCGCTAAGCCTTTCGGGATCAGAAACCAGATCTTCAACAAGTCCTGCAACCATAGACGGTGTCATTACCCCCCTCTGTTCGGGAACGATCTCCTTACCCGTCATCCTGTTGGGAAGCGATGCATATTTGAGTCTTCTGCTGTACCAATAGACCAGTTTTTTCTTGAGCACCTTCGCTCCGGGAACGGACATCGGGATCATCCCGGGGATACCGTCAAGTGGGATGTTCTCAGCCTGGTTAAGTGGAATTACGGTAAGGAGGGGAACACAGAGAGACGTTATCTGCAGGTTGTTTGTGCCTGGAAATGCCACAGCAAGAGCGGAGGCCTTTATAGCCTCAAAATTGTTTTCGCGTATAAACCTTATCCTTCCCGGCCCGTCCCATGATATTTCCTCGGCAACCGCTCCGCCTGTCCAATTCAGGCCGGCCTCATCAAGGCCTTCGATGAGCAGTTTTTCATCAACGGTAGGAGCAACAGGCAAAAAGGCATGATAATTTGGGTGGTTTCTCAAAAACTCCATTGCTGCGGATGAAAAAAAGGGAAATCCGTCACGGTATTCAAATGGCCTGCTCCCCGGCAAAAAGGAAACAGCCTGCTCATTCCCGGAAAGTCCCATTATCCTTCTTGCATCATCTGCATCACAACATTCGGGGGCGCTGTCATATATCAGGTTTCCCACTCTGGTCACACGATCTTTTTTGACTCCCTGCAGAGCAAACCTGTTTTCAGCGGCTGCATCCGGCACAAAATAGTGACCAACGCGAGATTTCCATCTCGGTCTTGACGTATATATCATCCAGACGCATCTCAGCTTGGCGGAAAGTAACGCACCGAAGAAGGGATCTCCCCCCAACTGCAGTACCAGCCTTTTTCTGCCACGGACAGAACTGTGGGCCTTCCATAACTCCTTAAAAGTGTACACTGAGTCGATCCCGCCGATCTGATTCCCATACTCAGCCTCCTTTCCGCTGGCATATTGACAGGGCAGGACAACAAGAGAGATCTTTGCGGGAAAACCTTTTGAGGCAAGTTCCAAGACTACCGGCTTCACCCATCCGGATACTTCTCCGGGCGAATTAGTCAAAATAAAAAGTTCGTCCATTTTTCCAATACCACTCTTTCCACTTGCAATGTCACGCAATCTAACGGAGGAACATTGAGCAATGAGATGGTATAATTATAAGGTTAAAAATTACAGATTGGGGACCTGATCATTGTTTATTCCTCTCGAAGGCGAAAACATACTTTGCCTTGCCAACACTGTAGCCATCTACCGAACAGACAACGGCACAGAGATACTTAAAAGAGACGGATCTGTCATAAGGACCGGTTTCACCCCGCCTACCCTGAAAAAGCGACAGCTTAGTTTCCTCACCAAAAGGACGATCAATGGAAGGAGTTCATCAATAAATGGATAATATGTGCATTCCAAACAACTCAATGCTGACAAAAGATTCCGAGTACTCAGCAAAGGATATTCATGTACTTGAAGGTCTCGAGGCGGTAAGAAAAAGGCCCGGTATGTATATCGGCGACCAGGGACCGCGAGGCCTCCACCATCTGGTATACGAGGTTGTAGACAATTCGATCGACGAATCTCTCGCTGGTTTCTGCGACACTATCAACGTAACTATAAACGGGGATGGAAGCGTAACAGTTGTAGACAACGGACGCGGGATACCCACGGAAGACCATGAATCCGGAAAATCGGCTGCAGAAGTCGTAATGACCATCCTGCACGCCGGCGGCAAGTTCGACAAAAGCGCATATCAGGTCTCAGGCGGGCTCCATGGCGTAGGCGTATCTGTAGTCAACGCGCTTTCCGAATGGCTCGAACTGACTATATGGAGAAACGGCAAGGAACACCATCAGCGCTACGAGCGGGGGATCCCGGTTACGGCTCTTTGCGTGACAGGCGATACCGACATGAGGGGCACGCGGGTACAGTTCATGCCCGATGAAGAAATTTTTTCCTCGATCGAATTCCAGGCCGATGTCCTTAAATCGAGGCTGCGCGAACTTGCATTCCTTAACTCACATATAACGATCAATTTCGCCGATAAAAGGCCCGAGAAACCTCAGGAACGCACTTATAACTATCCCGGAGGCATCTCCACCTTTGTCGAGTACCTCAACAAGGGCAAAGAGGTCCTTTTCAAGGAACCCGTCGTAATATTCGGGGAAAAGGACAAAACAGAGATAGAGGTCGCCATACAGTACAACGATACTTATATGGAGCGGCTCTATGGTTTTGTAAACCTCATAAATACGATCGAAGGCGGAACACATGTCGCCGGATTCAGGACAGCCCTTACAAGAGCAGTGAATGATGAAGCAAGAAAAATGAAGATCCTAAAAGAAAAAGACGCAAACCTTACGGGCGACGACCTCAAGGAGGGTCTGACCGCCGTAATATCTGTAAAAGTTATGGAGCCCCAGTTCGAGGGACAGACAAAGACCAAACTGGGCAACGGCGACGTTAAAGGTATCGTCGACTCACTCGTTTACGAGGGACTTAAAGAAGTCCTCGATGAAAGGCCTGAGATCCTTAAGCCGATAGTCGAGAGTGCCCTCAGGGCAAGACAGGCAAGAGAGGCGGCGAAGAAGGCAAAGGACCTCGTCCGGAGAAAATCCGTGATGAACGGGCTGACCCTGCCGGGCAAGCTTGCAGACTGCTCCAACAGGAACGCCGCTGACTGCGAGCTTTACATAGTCGAAGGAGACAGCGCCGGAGGCAGCGCCAAACAGGGAAGGAACCGTGAATTCCAGGCCATCCTCCCACTAAGGGGCAAGATCCTCAACGTTGAAAAGGCCCGTCTGGAAAAGATACTGGGAAGCGAGACCATAAGAAATATAATACTCGCACTGGGTGCCGGAGTCGGTGACGATTTCAACGAGGAGAAGCTCCGTTACCACAAAATATTCATAATGGCTGACGCCGATGTCGATGGAGCGCATATCCGTACCCTGCTGCTCACGCTTTTTTTCAGGTACATGCCGCAGATAATCGACAGAGGCTATCTTTATGTGGCTCAGCCCCCCCTTTACAGGGTACAGGTAGGAAAAGAAGTCTCCTACTGCTTCTCAGAAAAAGAGATGAAAGATCTCCAAGCTAACGCAGCAGGGAAAAAAGTTGATGTGCAGCGCTATAAGGGGCTTGGCGAAATGAACGCAGAGCAACTGTGGGATACCACCATGAACCCTGAGAACAGGATCGTGAACAGGGTTGAGGTCCAGGATGCGGTAGAAGCCGATGAACTCTTTGGAATACTTATGGGTGACAACGTAGAACCCCGCAGGAAGTTCATAGAGACTTACGGCCGTGAAGTCCGAAACCTCGACATTTAGGGGGTTCAAAGGGATATGCCAGTCAAAAATGGCAAAAGAGGCGCTGGAATATTGTTCCGGCGCCCCTTTATTACGTATAAAACAAGATCCTTTTATAATGAGATAAAGTTAAATTTTGATGTCTGACACAAAAAATACACAATTTTGGGTTATAGTATCTATGTTCTATATAATGAAATCTTTGCATAAGGATGAAATATATATATGAAAATTATCGAAGTATCTCTTCGAAGGCCTGTTACGGTACTCATCTGCACAATAGCTCTGATCGTTTTTGGCACCTATTCATACATGAATATGGGCGTGGAACGAATGCCGAACGTCGAATTCCCAATCGTTGTTGTAAGGACGATAATGGAGGGCGCAAGCCCGGCAATTATCGACAACGATGTTACCGACGTGCTTGAGGCAAGGATAAACACGATAGAGGGCATCAAAAACCTGAGCTCAAGCAGCTACGAAGGACGTTCGATAATCGTCATAGAATTCGACTTGGACAGGGACGTGGACGATGCCGCAGCTGATGTTCGCGGAAAAGTCAGCATGGCTGCCAGCCGTCTTCCTGATGACGCGGAGGCTCCGCAGGTTGATAAATACGATCCGTCTGACAGGCCGATAATGAACGTGGCAGTCAAAAACGACGGCAGGACGGACATGAAGACGCTTGCCCGGTACGTTGATAAGGTAGTCACGGAACGCCTGCAGACTGTAAAGGGTGTCGGCGGTGTCCAGCTTGCCGGTTTCCGCGACAGGGAGATAAGGATCTGGATAAATACCGACAGCCTGGAAGCATACAACATTACAACAAAAGAGATCAAATCAGCGATCTACACCAAGCATGTGGAACTTCCCGCCGGTCGCATAGAGACAGCTACCAAGGAATACGGGATCAGGCTTGAGGGGGAGTATTCGTCTGTGGCCGAACTTGAGTATCTTCCCGTCGCGGTAAGGAACGGCGCGGTGATCAGGCTCAGGGACGTCGCAAGAATCGAAGACGGCCTTGAAGACAAGCGGAGCGGGGCTATTTATGAAGGCAGACCAACTGTCATGGTGCAGATCCGCAAGCAGAAGGGCGCTAATGAGGTACTTCTCTCGCGCATGGTGAACGAGAGAATAAAGGAGCTCAATATGACCGCTCCTCCCGGAACAAGCCTTGCCGTAATGCAGGACAACGCAAAATTTATCTTGCGCTCTATGAACGGAGTTTTTTGGGACATAGTAGCGTCCATCCTGCTCACATCTGTAATAATGTTCATATTCCTGAAAACGATCAGGGCAACGATAGTTGCTGTCATCACTATCCCTGTCTGTCTTCTCGGAAGCCTCTCCGTGCTTTACTGGATGGGCATAACGATCAACAACATGTCAATGATGGGACTCTCTCTGGCGGTCGGGATGGTCGTTGACGCTACCACTGTCGTCATGGAAAATATCACAAGACACCGCGACATGGGCAAGACCCCATACAGAGCGGCACAGGACGGAGGAGGAGAGGTCGCTTTCGCAGTACTGGCCGGAGCCGCGACTACCCTTGCTGTCTTTGTCCCTGTTGCCTTCATGGGCGGGATCATGGGACGTTTCTTTAATTCTTTCGGCGTCACAGTAGCCACGACTATAACAATATCACTGATGATATCTCTTACGCTTACCCCCTTCTTATGCTCAAGGATCCTCGGGAAGAAAATAGAAGGTCCTGTGCAGAAAAAGCTGGAAAAACCATTTGTATGGATAGAGGGTAAATACAGCGGAGTATTAAAATATGCAGTAACTCACCGCAAGTCAGTGCTTATCGGAGCACTTGGACTTTTCCTCCTTGGCATAGGATTCGCATCGACTCTCGGTACTGAATTTTTTCCAAGTGAGGACCAGGGGCGGCTGAGGGTCCAGATAGAGCTGCCGGCTGATTCATCCCTTGAAATGACCGAAAGCGTCGTAAAAGACATGGTCGACATGATACAGGCTGACGAGAGAGTCGCTTACACCTACGGGATAGTAGGCAGCGGCGGCGGCGAGGAAGTCTACAAGGCTTCCATAAACATTGAACTTATAGACAGGGGCAGCAGGCCTGCCGCGAGCGTGGTAATGAAACAACTGCGCGGCAAGCTCTCTGTCTTCCGCGATGTCGACATCAAAATGGGGACATGGGGCGGCTCTGACATCACGCTCGTCATTCAGGGACCGACAAGCGAGGCTCTGGCAGAAATTGGAGAGCTGATTAAAAAAGACCTGGCAGAAAACGCGAGGGGACTTGTCGATATAACGACGGACCTTCAGATGAACAAACCGAGGATAAACCTGGCACTGAACCGTGCTCTGGCAGATGACCTCAACATAAACATAAGGGATCTCTCTGACGAACTCCTCACCTGGTTCGGAGGAGACAGAGCCGGTTCTTTCAACCAGGACGGGTACAGGTATGACATACGCGTAAGGTCTGAAGTAAGCGGAAGGGACGATCCTGAAAAACTGAAAAATACGCTTGTAAGGACAAACGATGGTCAGCTGATAAGGGCGGAAGGGCTTATATCAAGCTCTATAGGCATGTCGCCAAACGTCATAAAACGCTACAACAGACAGAGATCGCTGCAGCTCGGAGCCAACGTGGAGGGAGTCTCTCCGGGCGAGGGCATCCTGATCATGGAGGAAGTTTTCAGGAAGTACGCCCCTCAGGACGGAACTTTTACCATCACACCCGCAGGTGATTCGGAATACATGAAGGAGAGCTTCTACTACATGTCCATTGCCCTCATCTTCGCAATAATCCTTGTCTACATGGTAATGGCCATACAGTTCGAATCCTTTATCCATCCGTTCACAGTCATGTTCTCGCTCCCCCTTATGACCGCGGGCTCCTTTGGACTCCTCGCACTGGCGGGGCTAAGGATAAGCGTGATGAGCTTCATGGGTATAATCCTGCTTGTTGGAGTCGTGGTGAATAACGCCATACTGCTGGTCGATTTTATCAATCAGCTGAGAGCGAAAGGAATGAATAAGGTAGAGGCCGTGCTGGAAGCGGGACCGCTTCGTCTGAGGGCTATCCTGATGACCACACTTTCCACGATGTTCGGTTCCCTGCCCGTGGCGCTGGCGCTGAGCGAGGGCGGAGAGACCCGACAGCCTATGTCGGTGGCAGTTATCGGAGGGCTTTTTACCTCTACCATGCTGACACTGATAGTTATTCCTGTAGTGTACCTTCTGCTTGACGACTTAAAAGACAGGGTAAGCGCTGTAATAAACAGGTACCGTGCTTACAGGCGCTACAACAAGTCTGCGCAGTCACGGGCATTTAACTCCAAATAAGGGAGCGTGACAAAGATAATATGACAAAAAAGAAATTGGTCCTTTTCAGCATAGCTTTCGCCCTGCTGCTTACAGCTTCAGGAAGAAGTGCAGAGGCCGGTGCCGTCGACATATATGAGGCTATCGAACTGACACTGACAAATAATTCCGGTCTGAGATCTTTGAGGCAGGAGACGATAAGGGCGTTCGCCTTCCAGATCCAGGCTGACGGAACTCTTCTTCCAAGCCTTTCCGCAAACGCCTATCTGGACAGACAAAAGGAGAGCACTACAAATGACGGGGAGAGAAACGACAACAAAGGAGCCGGGGCCTCTCTGGAACAGGTCATTTACTCGGGAGGCAAAAATTCCGCGATCAGAAACCAGTCAAAACAGGTGAAGAACATAGCCGGGATGATAATAGCAAACGGAGAAAACAACGCTGTGGGAGAACTCTACGCAAGGTTTTACAATGTGCTTCTGCAGCGCGAAAGGATAAAGGCAGAAGAGTCGGCTGTAAATACATCCGAACAACACCTCAAAGAGGTCAGTAAGATGCACGAGCTCGGTCTTGCCAACAGTCTTGAGGTGATCAGGGCAGGACAGCTGCTTGCTACCAACACGGCCAACCTGAGCACTGCTAAAGGGCTTTATGAATCAGCCCACATATCCCTTATGAACTACATGGGCATCCCTCCTGAGAAAAGGCGCGAGGTAACAGGCAAGCTCAGCGTTCCCGAAGCGGAGGGCACCAGGCAGACATCACTTGAGATGGCACAGGCAAACAGAGCTGACCTTAAAAAACTTGAGGAACAGCTTGGATACCAGAAAAACCAGATATTGATCGAAAAAAGCGGTGCAAGGCCGAAAATAACGTTTGGTGCATCCGCAGGATATTTAAACCCATATCTCAAAGATGACAGAGGCGACGACACGTGGAGGGCGGAACTGTCTGTCACAGTTCCCATCTTTGACAGAAACACCGCCAGGGGAAATGCGATAAAAGCAGGAGCTGTACTCGAACAGGACAAAATAGCGCTGGAACAGAAGGAACTGGATATAAAATCAGAAGTAGAAACTGCATGGGCAGAGATCGAAAGCACTCTGCACCATCTAAAGGCTTCGGAAAAAGCACTTGAGCTGGCAAAGGAATCACTGCGGCTTGCTGAAGTCGGATTCCGGGAAGGGGTAACACCGCAGCTGGACCTGCTGAACGCCCAGACATCGCTGACCTCCGCAAGGCTTGATCATGCACGTTCACAGTACAATCACCTTCTTACAATAGTTGCACTAAAAGTTACTGAAGGTACCGTCATAGGATGGGCCGGGGAGAAAAGATGAACATGACTGACAAAAACAACTATGACACTTATTCAAAGAGGATCTCAGACAATAAAAGGCTGATCATCATCGTTGCTGCGATGGTCATGCTGCTTGCGGCTATCGGGATATACAGCAGGAGAGAAGCTATCTTCTCTCCTGCCTCAAACGGGAACGGCAAGCTGGCGGCGGCTGTGAAGATCGAAACGGTCAAAGCAGACAAAACTGTCAGGGAAAGCATTGTCCAGAACACCTCCATAGATGCGGTAGACAGGGTAGAACTGCTTCCAAGGGTGACAGGAAGGCTCGAAAAACTCCACGTAAAGCAGGGGGACCGGGTCAAAAAAGGACAGGTCATAGCCACACTCGAACATGATCAGCAGGACGCTCTTATTGGTTCGGTACGTGCCCAGGCGGCATCGGCAAAAGCTGACACCGAAAGGGCAAGGGCTGAGATGATGAATGCAAAGACGACCCTTGACAGGTACGCAAGACTCGTCAAGGAGGGATTCAGCACCCAGCAGCAGTACGATTCCGTAGAGACAGCTTATACAAGCGCAAGAGCTTCTTACAACGCTGCAATTGCAAAAGAAAGGCAGGCTGCCGCGGAACTGGAGCGGGTAAGTTCTGCAAAAGCGGATTATATAATTGTCGCTCCGATAGACGGCACAGTGCTCAATGATTTTTCACTAACGACAGGCGCAATGATTTCTCCTAATTCGCCGATAATCGATATTGCAGATCTGAGCAGATTAAAAGCCACACTGAAGGTGCCTGAGTCAAAAATTTTTGTTGTAAAAAACGGCATGCCCGTATTCCTCAAATTTGATGCTCTTCCCGAAAAAGAATTTGTTGGAAAAGTAACAAGGGTGGATCAGTACGTAGACCCTTCGACCAGGACCAGCAGCGTTGAGATAGAGCTGGACAACAGGGAAACCGGCGGTCAGCTGAGGCCGGGAATGTTCGGACAGGCTTCCATAGTGGAAAGAGAGATCAAAAATGCGGTGCTCATACCGGAAAACGCTCTCCATGAAAGTGAGACAGGGTATTATGTCTTGCTTGAAGAGGAAGGAACTGCGAAGCTCCGTGTCGTTTCAACGGGAACCAGGCAGGGAAACCTGATCCACATTACAGAGGGGCTAAAGCCGGGCGACAGGGTTATAATCTTTGGAGGAAGCACCCTTAATGACGGTGACAAAGTCACTGTCAGCGGAGAAAATAATAATAAGGATAAACCTGAATAGGAGGCATCTTGGATGTACAGGATAGTATTACTCAGGCATGGGGAAAGCGAATGGAACAAAGAGAACAGGTTCACCGGATGGACAGACGTCCCGCTTTCAGAAAAAGGACTCCTTGAAGCGCAGTCCGCAGGCAAAGTCCTGAAAGAAAATGGATTTGCTTTTGACAAAGCATATACATCCGTCCTGAAAAGAGCTATCAAGACCCTCTGGTGCGTACTTGAAGAGATGGACTTGATGTGGATCCCTGTAGAGAACTCGTGGAAGCTGAACGAACGCCATTACGGAGGACTGCAGGGCCTCAACAAGTCCGAGACTGCCGCGAAATACGGGGATGAACAGGTCAAGATCTGGAGACGCAGTTACGGCACAAGACCCCCGCTTCTTGAAAAGACCGATGAACGTTACCCCGGAAAAGACCCAAGATACGCCGGGCTTGCCGAAGACGAGCTCCCTGCAGGAGAATGCCTTGCCGACACTGTCGCAAGGGTAGTCCCTTACTGGGAAGAGGCGATAGCGCCCGACATAAGGGCAGGCAAAAGGCTTGTGATAGCCGCGCACGGCAACAGCCTCAGGGCTCTGGTCAAGTACCTTGACGGCATATCGGAAAAAGAGATCCTCGAACTGAATATACCTACCGGAATCCCCCTCGTCTATGAACTGGACGAAGAACTCAAACCGATAAAGCATTATTACCTTGGGGATGAGAAAGCTATAGCCGCCGCTCAGGCCGCAGTGGCGAACCAAGGCAAGAGCAAATAAGAGCAGAATCAATCTAAAAAATAGATAAAATAGGGCCTGTATCTCAAATGGGGAACAGGCCCTTAATTATTATAAATATCAAAGCAAAAGTCTGCAAAAGACAAAACCTCCAAACACTTTTGCAGACTTTTAAAATTTAAATATTCAATAAGCACCTATATAATTTAATAAATATTCAATCAGCCAAAAGCACTATGCACGAAGCTTTTATACGGATAGAATCTGAAAATATACAAGGTACATATCTACCGCGGAGGAGACAAAATGGCGTACATTCTCGAAAAGACAGACAGGGACCTTTTTTACAGCAGGAACGACCCAAAGGACAGAAGACTCGGGGAACTTGTACACCGGGGGAAGATGTCATCTGTCCGGGATTCTGATGTAGTGATCATAGGTGTGCCTGAAGACAGAGGCATACTTGCAAACAAAGGGCGTGCAGGTGCCGCTAAGGGACCGGATGACGTAAGGCGCCGCCTCTATAAGCTTACCCCAGGTTTCAACATGGATCTCGACAGGATCAAAGTCATCGATGCCGGCAATATATCTACAAGGGCACTGACCCTGGAAGAAGTGCATATTGCCCTGCAGGAAGCTGTCTCCGACGCAGTCTCACGCGGCGGCATCCCCCTGGTAATTGGCGGCGGACACGACCTTACTTACCCGGGCCTTGCAGGGTTGGTAAGGGGAGCGGGAATCAAAAAAGACTCCCTCGGGCTGATCAACGTCGACGCACACCTTGATGTGAGGACTGACGAAAACGGCATAAACAGCGGAACATCTTTCTATAGGGCCCTTACGCAGCTCCCGAACAAGGCTCTGTCAGGAAACGCGTTCGTTGAATTCGCAATACAGGAACCCTACAACTCCCCTTACTATTACAACTGGGTGAAGAAGCAGGGGGGAAGCGTCTTTACACTCAAAGAGGTCTCCGAGCGCGTGATGGAATCCTTTATCCAGGCACTGAGCATGGTCAGCAAGAAGGGACACACAGTTGCCATCTCCCTTGACATAGACGCAGTACGCAGCACTGAAGCACCGGGGGCATCCGCGAGCAATCCGAGCGGACTGAAGGCGCCTGAGCTGGACAAGATAGCATACCTTGCGGGAAGGAGCTCCCAGATAAAATATCTGGACATAATGGAGGTATCTCCGCCTCTTGACCAGGATCACCGTACTGCAGCACTTGCAGCTTCATCTATTTTCTGGTTTTTAAGGGGCCTGTCCGAGAGATAATAAACTTCACCAACAATAACTTTCCCCCCGGATTTACCTGCAATCTTCAGAGAGGATCATTTCATGACCCTCTTTTTTATTTCCGGCTCATCATGTGACAAGGTCACAGACCAAAGAACTTCTCAGTGTTATAAAAAAGAGGAACAGCAAATATTGGATGTGATCATATGGCGGCAGATGTCATTAAAAGGAAAAAAGCAAAGGTTTCGCGTAAAGATTGCGTCGCTTGCGGAGCCTGTGTGAAGGTGTGCCCCGTTGACGCAATAACCGTATACAAGGGGATCTTTGCGGAAGTCGATCCCATTATGTGTATAGGATGCACAAAATGTGGAGCTATATGCCCTGCTTCCGCTATCACTATGGAGGTCCCGGAATGAGCATGAAAAAAAGTTGGAAAGACAAAATGTGGATCATAACGATAGTTTATTTCTCTATCGGACTTTTCAATATTATGTTCGCATGGTTTGGGCTGATTTGTTTTCTTGGGCCTATGCTGATGTCTATATTCGGCAAAGACAAGGCTTTTTGCAACAGTTACTGCGGAAGGGGACAGCTTTTCACTCATCTGGGGCATGAACGCAGACTCTCGCTTAACAAGGGGCTGCCTTCCTTTCTGAAAAGTAAATGGTTCAGATATGGGTTTCTGTTATTTTTCATGGTCATGTTCGTAAACATGCTCTTTACAACATGGGCCGTTTTGTCAGGAAGCGGAAGCCTGAATGAATCATTGAA
>JBFXIQ010000008.1:33615-36983 GCA_050175815.1 Synergistaceae bacterium | reverse complement strand
AAATCCCTTTTCAGGGATTCTGATATAACGGGCAGGATCGGAGGAGACGAATTTGTTGTCTTCATGACAAATGTAAAGGAAACTGCCGTAGTGCAAAGGAAAGCTGAGAGCATATTGAACGCCTTTAAACGGTCTTTCCGGAAAAATGGGGTAGAGTACGGCATATCCTGCAGCATAGGCATATCTCTTTATCCCTGGGATGGCACTACCTATGAGAAGTTGATGCAGAAAGCGGACCTTTCACTCTATTTCTCAAAGAGCAGCGGAAAAAATCAATATAACTTCTATTCAGATTCTATGGATATCAATGACCTGTCAAGAAATATAGGAACAAGAGAACCTACAGAGATCAACGCAATTCACGGACTTGTCCAGAAAAATTTCAGGGAAAACGTTGCGGAATATATCCTTAAACTGTTCTGTCAGTACGAGGATGTGGATGCGGCTGTTCCGATACTGCTTGATTTCGTAGGAAAGTCCTTCAATCTGGGGCGTGTCGATGTCTCGGTGTTCTCAGAGGACGAGACATACTACGAAGTCTTATATGAATGGTGCGATGAGGGAGTCGACGCCTTGAAAGTCGACGGAAAAAGATTTGCAGCGGATGAGTGGTCTTCGATAAAAGCTCAGCTTGACGAGAACGACATTCTGTTGTGCGAAGACGCCGAAGAGGGCATCCCCAGCTGTCTTGAGAATGACCACATTAAGCTAAGAGGGGTCAAGTCGACGATGCTCTGTTATATCGTCGAAGGAGGCAAGAGAAAGGCGGTCCTTGCCTTTGAATATTTAAAGGAGAAGCACCTCTTTACCAAAGAGGAAAAGGATACCATCAGGACCATATCTGACACGATAAGCCTCTTTGTCCTTAGGGCCAGAGAGCGTGTCGAGTTTGATGAGAAAATTTCCCAGATGAAAAACTGGGAAATAATGCTGGATGAGACTGATGACGTGGTCTACGTAAGTGACGCTGAGAATTACGACCTCCTTTATCTTAACAAAGTGGGAAGGGATCTGCCCCGACTTAAAGGTAAGGACTATAAAGGCGATAAATGCCATGAATTCTTATTTGGTTCAGAAGAACCGTGCGATTTCTGTACGATGCACCTGCTTTCAAAAGACAAATATTATGTTTGGGAGCGTACGATGAAGGAGTCAGGTCACCACTATATGCTTAAGGACAAGCTTCTTGACTGGGACGGAAGGCCGGCCCGGATAGAATGGGCGATCGACCTGACAGAGAAGCAGGAACAGCAAAAAATGCTCTCTTCAAGGCTGAAGATAGAAAAGGCGCTTTTGGAAGGCATTGGGGAGATGGCTTATGCGTCTGACCTTAAAGAGTCAATGAACGTCATTCTGAAACGCGTCGCAGATCTGTACAAAGCAGACAGGAGCTACATGATGCGTATAAACGAGGACGGGCAAACGATAAGCATGACCAACGAGTGGCTTGCGGAGGGTGTAGCCCCCGAGATTGGAAACCTCCAGAATTTTCCGCTGGACAAGTCCCCGCTTTGGCATAAAGCTTTTACAAAACAGGAACCTGTGTTTCTGACAGACATATCCGAATTCAAGGAGATCGATCCTGACGAGTACGATAGGCTTGCCGTCCAGGGTATCGTGGATATGTATGCCATACCGATAACGATAAAAGGAAGGTTCTGGGGATTTGTAGGTGTGGACACCCCTAGGAAATATAAAGGTGAGATGCACGTGCTTGAATCAGTGGCGTATTTTGTTGCTGACGAAATAAACAAAAGGCGTATCATTGAATCGTCAGAGGAGAGGGAGGGCTAAAAATGAAAGAGATAAAAATGTTCATGTTCGAAAGCTGTCCGCACTGTGCAAAAGCAAGAAAGATAATATCGTCGCTTCTTGACTCTAACCCGGAATATAAAAAAATACCCTTTGCGATGATAGACGAAAAACTTCAGCCCGAAGAGGCTGATAAATGTGATTATTTCTTCGTGCCATGTTTTTTTGTGGGAGATGAAAAAGTGCATGAGGGACCTGTAAACGAAGACAAGGTCAGAGCAGTCTTTGAAAAAGCAGCTGAATAAATCGGATAAGACAGGAATGGTGCACATGAAAGTTGACGATATAGAAATATTGAGACTGATAGGAAACACTCCTCTCTATAAACTCAAGACGGAGACCGGAGGAGCAGGTGTCTGGATAAAGCTGGAAGGTTCCAACCCCGGAGGATCGATAAAGGACAGGGCAGTATGGGGAATGCTCAAAAGGGCCGAGCTCAAAGGCGACCTGAAGAGCGATACGGTCCTTGTGGAACCGACAAGCGGCAATACAGGCATAGGGCTTGCTCTGCTTGGAAGAGCTATGGGGCTGAGAGTGGTACTTACAATGCCTGAATCGATGTCTGTAGAGAGAAGGACGATACTATCTTCCTTCGGCGCAGAACTTATCCTTACTCCCGCAAAAGAAGGGATGCAGGGTTCTGTAAACGCCGCATGCGAGTTCCTCTCAAAGGAGAAGAAAGCCCTGATGCTGGACCAGTTTTCAAACGAAGGAAATCCCTGGGCACACGAAATGACTACAGGGCCTGAGATCCTGAGGCAGATGCCGAAAGACAAAAAAATCGCAGCTTTTGTAGCGGGGTTTGGCACAGGTGGCACGGTAAGCGGAGTTGGAAAGGCGCTTCGCAGTAAATTCCCTGATGTTCAGATAATAGCTGTAGAGCCACTCTCGAGCCCTATCGTTACAGAGGGCAGATCCGGTCCTCATAAGATACAGGGGATAGGCGCTAATTTCGTGCCCAAAAATCTCGACAGATCAATTGTGACAAGTTTCGAAAGGGTAAGCGACGAGGATGCCCTTGTCACTGCTAGATGGCTTGCATCAGACGAGGGACTTTTCAGCGGGATATCCACGGGCGCAAATGTATGGGCAGCATTGCAGGCGGCAAAAAAACTCCCGTCAGACAGTATAGTGGTTACTGTACAGCCTGACAGGGGAGATAAGTACCTAAGCATTTTTTCGGCATAATGGACGGGTGCTCAGGCTGAGCCGGTCATGGTATCAAGGAGTGATGAGATTTCAGGATATAAAAAAATAGAGCTTGTTAAAGATCACAATGTAGCAGTGATAAGAATGAATTCCCCTGAGTCGATGAACGCTCTTGAGAGTCTCCTCTTTGAAGAGCTCTGCGATGCTACATCAGAGGTTGAAAGTGATGAGTCAGTAAGATGGGATCGTGAAACTGCGGTGCCCTGCACCGCGTGAAACGATAGTGAAGCAGTGGTGAAACGGTTGTAAGGGCGGTCAAACGATAGCAAGAACCCAAAGAACCGTCATTCCCGTATGCCTTCGAGCGGGAATCCAGGTTCATTTTTTGACCTTGATCTTGCCTCGTC
>JBFXIQ010000008.1:0-33515 GCA_050175815.1 Synergistaceae bacterium | reverse complement strand
ATAGTGAAGCAGTGGTGAAACGGTTGTAAGGGCGGTCAAACGATAGCAAGAACCCAAAGAACCGTCATTCCCGTATGCCTTCGAGCGGGAATCCAGGTTCATTTTTTGACCTTGATCTTGCCTCGTCGTCCCCGAGTGCCTGTATCGGGGATCGAGCGGCTCTAGATCCTTGCTATTACTATTCTTTTGAACCAAACAAAAAGCACCATCGTTTCCGATAAGATCATTCCGGAAAGATGGTGCATTTGAATCTCCGCGGCCTTTGGCCGCAATTCTCCGCGATGCGAAGCGAGCAAATTCCCCGCAGCGTTTCTCAGCTGCAAATTCTCCAGCGGCCGAAGGACGCGAATTCCCCGGCGGATGCAGTCTCCGCCCGCTTTTAACAATTGCTTCACAATTGCTCCACAGCGATATTCTATCGCTGTTTCACAACTATAAAGATCGCAAAACGATCTTTATAGTTTGTACGCCTCATCAGGAGCCGCCGGGAGGTCTGAGAGCTTAGAGCGGCTGTCTGCGACATCCGATGCCCTTTTTCTTGTCCACACTTCAAGTTTCTCTGAGATATCTTTGTCGTGGATCGCTAGTATCCTGACAGCCATCAGACATGCATTTAATGAAGCGTTCAGTCCTACCGAACCGACCGGAACTCCCGGGGGCATTTGCGTGACAGAGAGGAGTGCGTCAAGTCCGTCAAGCGCACCGCCCTTAACGGGGATGCCTATTACAGGCAGGCTTGTTGCAGCCGCTACGACTCCGGGAAGTGCCGCGGAAAGTCCAGCTGCCGCGATGATCACCTGAATACCTCTTTTTGAGGCGTTGACCGCGTATCCCTCAACGTCACGCGGGGTCCTGTGCGCGGAGGCTATTGCCACTTCATAGGGTATTCCGAGCTCATCGAGCACCTTAACGCCTTTTTCGATCACAGGGATGTCTGACGCCGAGCCCATTATTATCCCTATCAGGGGAGTTTTCACTTCTGATCCTCCCCTTTCAATGATTTGTCTCCTATGTCTTTTCTGTAATGCGCATCCCTGAAATAGACCGTTTTAACGCGTCTGTAAGCAAGGTCTTTCGCCTCTTTGAGAGTCGGAGCTATCCCAACTACGGTGAGGACACGTCCTCCAGAAGTTACGAGAGTGCCCGTGTTGTCATGTGCTGTTCCTGCATGGTAGATGTATGTGTCGTGCACTTCCTCGTCACGGATCACTATTTCGTAGCCGGTCTGGTACTTGTCGGGGTATCCCCCTGATGCCATTACGACTCCCAGTGCGAAATGTTCCGGGACAGGCCATTCGACCTTAGCCAGATCACCCTTGCAGCATGAGAAGATCGCCTCTCCAAAATCTCCGGCAAATACAGGAAGGACTACCTGTGCTTCCGGATCTCCGAGCCTTACATTGTACTCCAGCACAGAGAGCGAACCGTCAGGTTTTATCATGATGCCGGCGTAAATGACCCCGCAGAAGGGAATATTCTCTTTTTTGAGTCCTTCCAGCGTGGGCATCAGCACAACATCCTCGACTTTTTTCATGAAAGAGCTGTCGACCCACGGTACTGGGGAATAGGCTCCCATGCCTCCTGTATTGTTTCCCTTGTCCCCGTCAAGAGCTCTTTTATGGTCCTGGCTCGAAGGCAGTATCCTGACTGTATTCCCGTCCGTTATGGCAAGGATGGTCATTTCCTGTCCTTGGACGTAGTCCTCTATGATTATATTTCTGCCTGCTGATCCAAGTATCATGTCGTCGAGCATCATGCTGCAGATCGTCATAGCCTCTTCCTTGGTATCAGGAAGAAAGGCCCCTTTTCCTGCAGCAAGGCCGTCTGCCTTCACCACATAGGGAGCAGATCTCTTGTCAAGGGCTTTTTCGCACTCTTCAATGCTTTTGCAGCAGTCGAAGGAAGAAGTTGGTATCCCATGTTTTTCCATGAAATTTTTTGAGAATATTTTACTGCCTTCAAGCTGCGCTCCAAGTTTGCCAGGTCCCATCACAAGGATGCCTGCATCTCTCAATGCATCGGCTGTTCCTGCCACCAGCGGGGCTTCCGGGCCAATGAAGACCAGGTCGATATCAAGCCTTTTGCACAGCGCTGTCATCTGAAAGGGGTCTGACGGGTTTCCTGCGTGACATGCAGCAAGCTTTGATATTCCGGGATTTCCGGGACAGCAGTGAAGTTTTGTGACGATCTTGGATTTTGAAAAAGCGTGCACGACCGCATGCTCGCGTCCGCCGCCCCCAAGTACCATTATTCTCATGAGAGCCCCCCCTTAATGTCTGAACGTACGTCCGCTGCCGACGAACATACTTATTCCAAGCTCCTCAGACCGTTTGAATACCTCTTCGTCCTTAATGGAGCCTCCCGGCTGGATCACAGCAATGACTCCCTCTCTTGCCGCGAGTTCTATCGTATCCGGGAAGGGGAAGAATGCGTCTGAAGCCATGACTGAGCCCTTTGCCTTTTCGCATGCAAGCTTAAGTGCGTAATCAGCAGCGTCCACCCTGTTGGTGAAGCCTCCTCCTATTCCAACTGCGGCTCCGTCCTTGACCAGGACTATCGCGTTGCTCTTTGTTATGGCGGCTGTCTTCCAGGCGAAAATAATGTCATCCCAGAGGTCGGGCCTTGCATTGCCGATCCACTTGCCTTCATCCATCTTTGGAAGGATCGGGAGCATATCCTCCTGAACAAGGAAGCCGCACCTGTTTCCTGTTATCTGAAGTTTTGGGGCATATCCGGGGGTTATGGTCAAGACTCTGAGGTTGGGTTTCTTTTCCCTGAACCATTCGATCACGCCTTCACCATAAGAAGGCGCAGCGACTATCTCAAAGAATGTCTCAGTGATAGCCTTTGCAGTCTCCATATCGACATTTCTTGTCATTCCTATTATGCCGCCGAATGCAGATACAGGATCGCACTCAAGGGCTTTTCTGAATGCCTCGAGAGGTGTCTTGCCATGAGCGGTACCGCATGGCGTCGTGTGTTTTACGATCGTGCAGGCGCAGAGGTCCTGGAATACTGAGCATCCGCGAAGAAGCGTATCAAGGTCAAGAAGGTTGTTGTAGGAAAGTTCCTTCCCTGAGTGCTGTTCGAATGGCTGTTTCTCAAGCGGGGGAAGGAAGAGCGCGGCTTTCTGGTGCGGGTTTTCACCGTATCTCAGGTCCTGTACCTTACGCAGCGGAAGGATCTTGTCTTCCCCGGTTTCTTCTTCAGTGCCTATCTCTGAGCAAAGGCCCTTGTATATCGTTGCGTCATATGATGAAGTAAGGCGGAAGGCTTTGAGGGCGAGCTTCTGTTTGAATTCAAGCGTGAATTCCTGTTTCTTCTCAAGCTCCTCAAGGACGCACCCGTAATCTGCAATATCAGTCACAACTGTTACGTGGTAGTAGTTTTTTGCAGCCGCCCTGATCAGGGAGACTCCGCCTATGTCGATCTTTTCAATAAGATGGTCGAGGTCAGCCCCTTTTTGAGCTGCCTCTTCAAAGGGATAGAGCGTGCACACAACAACGTCGATGAGCGGGATGGAAAACTTCTTCCTGTCCTCGTCATCCTGCGCAAGGCCCCTTCTTGCAAGAATACCGCCCATAACAGCCGGATGGAGGGTCTTCACCCTTCCGCCAAGGATAGCAGGCAGCCCGGTCATGTCAACGACCTCAGTAACTTTTAATCCGCCCTCTTCAAGGTGCTTTGCAGTTCCTGAGCTTGAAACTATCTCGTATCCGTGCGCCGCGAGTCCCTTTGCCAATTCGAGAACACCTGTCTTATCCCAGACAGATATAAGCGCTTTTCTGGTCTCCATCATCATTATTCCTCCCGCTCTCCGATAGATATCGGATTTTCTGAAAAATGTTTTATCAGAGTCTCTTTGTAAATCCTGTGCTCGACTCTGTGAATTCTCTCTTCAAGAGTTTCCAGCGTATCTTCAGGAAGGATGTCGATCCTCTCCTGGGCAAGTATGTGTCCGTGGTCAACCTCTTCGTCAACTATGTGGACAGTTACGCCGGTGTGGTCGGCCTTCGCCTCCCACGCGTCACGTATCCCGTGGGCGCCGGGGAATGAGGGCAGCATTGCAGGGTGGATATTTATGATTTTACCAGGGAACTTTCTTACAAATTCAGGAGAGAGGACCTTCATGAAGCCTGCAAGTATTATCCAGTCTGTCTTTGTCTCCTTTATCGCCGTGGCTATCGCTTCCTCAGCCGCTTTCCTTCCGTCCCTTTTGTAAAAGAATACTCGTGTCTGAGCTCCAAGGGCAGATGCTGTGTCAAGACCTTTTGCGTTTATGTTGTCGCTTCCCACAAAAGATACCTCCGCAGGCAGTTCTCCGGTAATGCAGGCTTTGAGGATGACTTCCATGTTGGAGCCTGTGCCGGAGATCAGGATCGCTATGCGCGGGAGGTACACTTTACTACCCTTCCGATTTTCACAGCTTTCTCTCCTGAACAGGAGAGGGCTTTTTCGATCAGGTGAGCCTCTTCAGGATCAGCTATGAAGACATACCCGATCCCGAGGTTGAATACTTTTCTCATTTCTTCTTCCTCAATGCCCGCGCTCTGGATAAGGTCAAAAATCTTTGGGCGTTCCCATGAGCTGAAATCTATTTCGATGTCGAGTCCTTTGGGGATGATCCTGATGACATTTCCGTACATCCCGCCGCCTGTGATGTGTGCCATGCCGTTTACGGCACCGGTCTCCACTGCCGCAAGGGCAGGCCTTACATATAATTTTGTAGGTCTCATGACAGCTTCTGCAAGTTTTTCGTTCCATCCGGCAGGGACCGCATCAAGTTTCGCGTTCAGCCCGCCTTTGCCGAGAGCCTTCCTTACAAGGCTGTATCCGTTGCTGTGGACACCGGAGCTGCTGAGCCCGAGGATGATGTCACCCTCTTTTACTGCGCTTCCGTCGATTATTTTGTCTTCGTCTATAATGCCGACAGCAAATCCGGCCAGATCAAACCCTTCTTCGCCATAGACGTCTGGCATTTCAGCCGTTTCGCCTCCGAGCAGGGCGCACATGCTTTCACTGCATGCGTCCAGGATACCCTCAACGATCTCTTTAAAAATATCAACGTTAAGTTTCCCGCATGAAGCGTAATCGAGGAAAAAGAGTGGTTTCGCTCCCCCCGTGACAAGGTCGTTGACGTTCATGGCGACAAGGTCCTGCCCGAGCCCGCGGTAGATCCCTGTCTCCTTCGCCAGCTCAAGTTTTGTGCCGACGCCGTCGCAGCAGGCTGCAATGCATTTTCCGCCGCCAATGCGGTAAAGGCCTGCAAATCCACCGACTCCGCCAACGCAGTTAGGGTCCTTCTGGCGTTTTTTCAGCATGCCCTTTATGGTTTCGACCCACAGGTCACCTGCTTCGATGCTGACTCCCGCCTTTTCGTAAGTAAAGTTGTTATCCAAGATCACTCACCTGCTTTCAAATCTTTTTCATCAAGATATCTCCCTGTGAAACAGGCAGTGCATATCTGATCCTCCTGCAGTCCTATCGCTGCTGTCAGGTTTTCTTCGCTCAGGTACTCAAGGGAGTCTGCGCCAATCTTTTTACAAAGTTCTGGGATAGTCATTCGGACTGCGGCAAGAGTCTCTTCTTTTCTGGTATCGATGCCGTATCTGCAGGGATGCAGCACGGGAGGAGATGCGATCCTTAAATGCACTTCGGATGCTCCCGAGTCTCTTATCATTGAGACTACCCTCTCTGCAGTTGTCCCCCTAACTATCGAATCGTCAATTACCACTGCCTTTTTATTGTTAAAAACCTCAGATATCGGGTTCAGTTTAATTTTAACACCCAGGTCACGGACTTTCTGGGTCGGCTGGATAAATGTACGCCCAACATAACGATTTCTTACAACTCCCATTTCAAGCGGTATGTTGGACCTTTCGGCGTAGCCGACTGCGGCGATCGTTCCGCTGTCAGGCATTCCCGCCGTGATGTCGGCCTCCGGGCACGGAGCCTGTTCAGCCAGAAGCCGTCCCATCTCTTTGCGTGCTTCATACACCGACCTGCCGTCGATTATGCTGTCGGGCCGGGCAGTGTAGACATACTCGAATGAACATCTCATCCCTCGGAAGCACTCGTGATGTATCTTCAGGCTTCTCATGCCTCTCTCGTCAATGACGATCATTTCGCCGGGTTCAACGTCGCGGAGCAGTTTGGCACCAACGATATCGAGGGCGCAAGATTCTGAAGCAACATAGTGATCCTCATCCTTTTTGCCTATCACAAGGGGTTTGAATCCCCAGGGATCACGTGCTGCCACAAGGGCTCCGTTAAGAAGGACAATAACAGCGTATGACCCTTTTACCTTGCGGAGGGAATCTATGAGGGCATCCAGAGGCTGCATGTGAGATTTGTGGGCCATGAGATGGAGGATGGCCTCAGAATCTGTTGATGACTGGAAAATTGCCCCCTGTTTCTCAAGCTGGGCCGTCAGTTCCTTCAGATTGGTGATGAGTCCGTCATGCGAAACTGCGACAGCTCCCCTGGCATAGTTCGCCCCTATTGGAAGCACATTGTGCAGCTGGGATCCCGGAAGCGGTGTGTATCGCACATGTCCGATGGCGCAGGGAGCGTTTTTTTGAGTCAGGCACTGCTGTTCTATCGCATTATGGAGAAGTCCCATTCCCTTTGCGGCAGCTATACGCCCGCCCTCGCTCCAGGCTATGCCTGCACACTCCTGTCCCCTGTGCTGGAGTGCGTAAAGCCCGAGGTAGACCTCCTCCAGGACCGGTTTGCCTGTTTTGCTGTAAGCTCCGAATATCCCGCTCATCTTTTTACGCTGATATCCTCTTCCAGATCTCTTCGTATGCGCCAAGGACGTTCCCCAGGTCTTTACGGAAGCGATCCTTGTCCAGGCGGTCTCCTGTCGAGCTGTCCCAGAACCTGCATGTGTCAGGTGAGATCTCATCCGCAAGCATGAGGTTTCCTTTTGAATCTTTGCCGAATTCAAGTTTGAAGTCGACCAGGACGATGCCCTTTTCTGCAAAATATTCTTTCAGCACGGAGTTTACCTTGAGTGAAATGTCCTTGATCTTGGCAATTTCTTCCTCTGTCGCCCATCCAAAAAGGATCGCATGATCTTCGAGGACAATGGGATCACCCAGTTCATCGTTTTTGTAGCAGAACTCCACGAGAGGGCGGGGAAGCACCATGCCTTCCTTAACGCCCAGCCTTTTGCAGAGCGATCCTGTAGTGATGTTCCTCACGATGACTTCAAGGGGGACGATGGAAACTCTGGTCACGGCCTGATGAACATCGTCGATCTGCCTGACGAAATGTGAATCTATGCCTTTTGATTTGAGATACCCGAAAAGTTTTGAGCTTATCTTGTTATTTAGCTGGCCTTTGCCGCTCATTGTCGCCTTCTTCTCTCCGTTGAAAGCGGTGAAGCTGTCCTTGTATTCCACTATTACAAGATCCGGATCATCTGTAGTGTAGAGCCTCTTTGCCTTGCCTTCGTATATGAAATCCTTTTTATTCAATTCCATTTCAAGCACCTCCAAAGATTTTTTATGCGCAGAGTTTTTCGTTTTGCCTGTCTTTAATTTTTTACCCTGAACTGCCGGCAGACGGTGAGCAGGGTTTGATCAGACCTCCAGAAGATCGGAGTAATCCTCATTCTCAAGGTAGCTGCCGTCAAAGCAGGCGGTACAGAGCTCTGAGGACGGGAGCCCTATCGCATCCCTGAGTTGTTCGCAGGTCAGGTATTCAAGTGAATCCGCCCCTATCTTTTTACATAGGGCCGGTATATCCATCTGTGCTGCCGCAAGTTCGTCGGAACTCGGGGTGTCTATACCGTAATAACACGGGAAACATACAGGGGGTGATGCTATGCGCAGGTGGACTTTTTTTGCGCCGCTCTCCCTTACCATGGAAACGACCCTTCCTGCTGTCGTTCCGCGTACAAGAGAGTCATCCACGACAACAGCTTCTTTGTCAATGAATGCGGTGCGTTGTGGGTTCAGTTTTATCTTGACCCCTATATCCCTTACAAGCTGTGTGGGCTGTATGAAGGTCCTGCCCACATACCTGTTCCTTACTATACCCATCTCGAAGGGAAGCGATGACTTCTGGGCGTATCCCAGAGCTGCAATTGTGCCGCTGTCAGGCATGCCTGTTACGACAGAATTTTCCTGAACAGCAGCTTTGGCCAGTTTTACTCCAAGTTCTTTCCTGGCCCTGTAAACGGATCTGCCGTCTATGATACTGTCGGGACGGGCAAAATATACATATTCAAATGAGCAGTGGCATCTTTTGGGCGGGCTTGCCGGGAGTTTTCGGGAGATCATGCCTCTCCTGTCTATCACTAGTATCTCGCCTGGCTCAACATCTCGGACGATCTCAGCTCCAAGTATGTCCAGAGCGCATGACTCTGATGCGATATAGATAGTCTCATCTCTTTGACCTATGATCAAAGGCCGGAAACCCCAAGGATCCCTTGCTGCTATGAGGCATCCGTCGAAGAGTACTGCCAGACTGTAAGCCCCCTGGATCTTCGACAGAGACTTTTCAAGGGCCTCCAACTGTACGACTCCCGGCTGGTGCGCCATAAGCTGCAGGATCGTCTCTGTATCTGATGATGTATGGAATATCGCCCCTTTATTTTCAAGATAGCCGCTGAGACCATGGGCGTTTGTCAGATTTCCGTTGTGGGCTATTGCTACGGGCCCCTGTGAATAATTTGCTCCGAGTGGCTGGCAGTCTTCTATTCTGGTGCCTCCTGCTGTGGCGTATCTTACATGCCCTATCGCAGTATCCGCATGAATGTGAGATAGACAGTTCTGGCTCAGTGCTTCGTGGACCAGTCCCATACCCTTCTTTATGTTTACGGTCCCGTCCTCTATCCATGCCACGCCTGCAGAAAGCTGCCCCCTGTGCTGAAGTGCGCAGAGGCCAAGGTAGACATCCTCAAGTACAGATGCGCCGTTCATGCTGTAAGCGCCAAAAACGCCGCACATTGTTAGAAACAGCCCTCCATAAATGCTTTTTTCAGTTTTGAGAGATCAACGCTGAACATATTTTTCCATTCAAACTTATCTCCCCCGACAGTCCCTATCTTTGTGCAGGCAAAACCTTCCCAGATCTTTTCAAAAGAAGAAGCTTTTTCTTTGGGAACGGCATATATGGCCCGTGCTCCGCCTTCTGAGAAGAGGAGATCTTCTGCTGCGAGTGGTGAGATTATTTCTACATTGATCCCCCTGCCTGAAGCTATCGCTTCGTTTGCAATTGCAACAGCAAGTCCGCCGCCTGCTAAAGCGCGTCCTGAAGATGCGGCTCCGGAGGAAGCGGTTTTCATTGCCCTTTCCCTGAAAGCCTTTTCCTTATTATGGTCCGGTAAAACTGTTTTACCGAGAGGTCTGCCATTTTTCATTACCTGGTAGCGCGAGGCCCCCAGTGAACCGCAAAGATCTCCGACAATGTAGATAATGTCTCCGGATTGTGCATTTCCTGATGCAAGACGTCTGTTTCTGTTCACAAGAAGTCCTGCAGTTACGACCAGTGGAGTCGGATATATCTGTTCGCTTGAAGTTTCGTTGTAAAGGCTTACGTTGCCTGACACTACCGGACAGTCAAGGCTTCTGCATGTGTCTGCCAGTCCCTTGATGGACTGTTCGAGTTCGTAGAATTTCTCCGGTTCCTCCGGTGAGGCAAAGTTAAGACAGTTTGTCATCCCCAATATTTCGGCACCCGATATCCAGAGTCCCCTCAGTGAAAGAGCCATAGTTTCTGAGGCGCCCATATAAGGGTCAGTCCGGCACTTATTGGGCTCAGCTTCCATTGTTAGCAGACATGCCCTTTCAGTATCAGGGACTTCGACCACAGCAACAGGTGATCCCGGTCCCTCTATCGTATGCAGTTGGACCATAGAGTCATACTGCTCCCAGATCCCGTGCTTGCTTCTGCCGTTGGGGCAGCTTATCAGGGATAGGAGGTCATTTTCCGGATCGATCGATTTAAGGTTTGAAGGATCAACAGCAATTCTTTCCTTCATATTTGCCGGTTCTGCTGAGGGCCAGATCACTTCCGGGGTATCGCCCAGGATAGATGTGGGAAGGTCAGCGATCAGTTCACCCCTGTCATAGACCCTGTAACGGTGGGAATCAGTCATAATTCCGACTACCGCGCAGTCCAGTCCGTAGTGCGCGGCCAGTGCAAAGACAGGATCAAGCTTATCCTCTTCAACGATCAGAAGCATGCGTTCCTGAGACTCGGACAGGAATATTTCCCACGGAGCCATTCCCTTTTCCCTGAGGGGGATCTTTTCAACGGTAATGTCTATACCGCAACCGCTCTTGTGGGCTATCTCGCTTGAAGAGGATAGGATGCCTGCGGCACCCATATCCTGCATTGAGGCGATAAGGTCCTTATCGAGAAGGTCCATGCAGCATTCGATCAGCAGTTTTTCTTCAAACGGGTCGCCTATCTGTATCTGGGGCTTGCTTGCTTTTGAATCTTCATCAAGTTCACGGGAGGCGAATGAAGCACCTGCGATCCCGTCACGTCCTGTTTTTGATCCCAGGAGTACTGCAAGGTCTCCCTTCTTGGCTGTCTGTGAGCTTGCCATCTTGTCAAGACGGACGAACCCTGCGCTGAAAGCGTTTACAAGGGGGTTGTCAGTGTAGCAGGGGGAGTAAAATGTCTTTCCTCCTACGATCGGAACGCCGACTGCGTTGCCGTATGCACCTATCCCCTCAACTATTCCCTTTGAGAGGTTTTCTGTTTTTTTAAGTGAAGGATCTCCGAAGAACAGTCCGTCCATTGAGACCGAGGGCCGGGCACCCATGGCTATTATGTCCCTTATTATGCCGCCTACGCCTGTAGCGGCTCCCTGGAAAGGCGCTACTGCGGATGGATGGTTGTGGCTCTCTACCTTGAATGCAAGGCCCCATCCCTCTCCCATATCAACAACGCCGGCATTTTCCCCCTGTCCCTGGAGAACGTATTTTCCCTTCGACGGGTATGTCTTAAGAAGCCTTTTTGTCGATTTGTAACTGCAGTGCTCTGACCACATTACTCCGATCAGCTGCGTCTCAAGGGGGTTGGGCTCCCTTTCCAGAAGTTCATTTATGCGTTTATATTCCGAGTCTGAAAGACCGGCGCTCTTATAGTCCATCAGCATGCACCTCTTTCTTTGAAAGCCTTCGCTATAGAATCCCAGAACCTGATCCCGTCAGTCCCGCCGCTGAGATGAGGGATCGTAGCCCGTTCGGGATGGGGCATCAGTCCGAGTATGTTTCCTTTTTCACTGCATATGCCGGCTATGCCGTTCAATGCGCCGTTAGGCGCGTATTCGGCGCCTGCCTTTCCGGTATCGGGGTCTGCATACCTGAAGACTACACGTCCTGTGTCCTCAAGTTTTTTCAGTTCGTCATCAGGGAGGAAAAACAGCCCTTCGTGGTGAGCTATAGGGAACTGGAGCACTTCTCCCTTTTTAAGGCCGGAGGTAAATTTGTTGTCTGTCTGTTCGACCCTCACCCAGCACCTGCTGCATATAAAGGTAAGCGAAGTGTTTGGAAGGAGCGCGCCGGGCAGCATCTTTGTCTCTGTAAGTATCTGGAATCCGTTGCATATCCCGAGCACAAGTCCGCCTCGGGCCGCATGTTCCTTGACAGCTTTGATGATGGGTGATCTTGCTGCCATCGCCCCGGAACGGAGATAGTCCCCGTATGAAAAGCCTCCGGGCAGGATAACAAGGTCCGGCTGCCCGCTGAAGTTCTCTTGTTCGTGCCATACCATGTCCACAGCTGTTTTCATTGATTCACTGACAGCCCGCTGGACATCCCTGTCACAATTGCTCCCGGGAAAGACAACTACAGCAGTTTTCATCGCACTGTTTCCTTGACTGATATACTAAAGGTCTCTATAAGATCGTTGCAGAGAAGATCGGAACACATAGATTCGAGTATTTTTACTGCCTCCTGCTTCGTGTTCGCTTCCAATTTCATCGTTACTATTTTACCTACCCTTACCTCATCGACTCCCTTGTATCCAAGATGAGTCAGGGTCTTTTCAACTGCCTTGCCCTGTGTGTCCAGTACACCCTCGCGTGGTGTTATTAGTACTTCAGCCTGAAAGATCATACAGTCGGCCTCCTTAAGTTGTTTGTTGGTTTAATAAAAATTGTCCACCAGCTAGTTCATAATATAGCCTTCAATAAAATAAATGTCAACATTAATTAAGTCTTATATCTTAAAAAACACAAAAAAATACGTTCTTTTATAAAAAATGTTGGTTATCCCTTCTGCCGCAAGACTTTGAATTGGATTACAACAAATGTAAAATATAACAGAAAATTGACATCTTGTTACTTGATTAACTATAATGATTATGTCACTGATACACCAGATAATTCTGGTTGTCGCATCTTAATCTTTATTATAGGAGGTCGATTCCCAATGCAACTCAGAAAGCGTTCCACGATTGCGGTACTTATGGTTCTGACCCTCTCTTTGATGATCTGTTCATCAGCTTTAGCAGCCGATAAGGTCATCAAGATCGGCGCACTCTTCCCCCTCACAGGTCCGGCGGCTGTTTCCGGCCAGAACTGCGTAAATGCGGTTCTTGCCGCAGCTGATGTCATCAATAGGGCGAACCCGGATATCAAAGCTCCCCTTGCGGCGAAGGAAGGCCTTCTCGACGGCTACAAGATCGAAATAATCAAGGCTGACCACCAGGGAAAACCCGACGTTGCAAAGTCTGAAGCCGAGCGTCTCTACAATCAGGAGAAAGTCTTTGCTGTCATCGGATGCTACAACAGCTCAGCCACCAAACCGGCCAGCGCAGTTGCCGAGCGTGCAAAGAAAATCTTCATGTGCGGATGCTCAAGTTCCGCGGCACTGACAGAGCGTGATTACAAGTATTTCTTCCGCCACGCTCCGACAGACGCCATCGAATCAAAGGAATTTGTTGAGTACATCGAATACCTCAACAAAGAAAAGAAAGCCGGTATCAAGACGCTTGGTTTGATCTACGAGAACACCGAGTTCGGAAAGCATGCTGCAGAAGAAGCCCATAAGGCTGCGAAGCATTCAGGACTTAAGGTCGTAGCAGACGTTCCCTTCAACAACGGTGCGACAAACCTCAACAGTGAAGTTCAGACACTCAAAGCTGCAAATCCTGACGCAGTATTCGGAGCGGCCCTCGGCGGAGACTACTCACTTTGGGTTCGCACAATGAAACAGGTGAACTGGCTTCCGAAGATAGCCCTCAACTACTGCACCGGATACCAGAACCCCGCGGTCCAGAAGGAACTTGCCGGAGACGGCGATTACTTCATGGGCGGGATGGGATACTCACCTGAGCTTGCGAAAGAGTTTATGCCTGAAGCGATCAAGATCGAGAAGAAGTACTATACACCCAGAAGCAAGCAGCCCTTTGACAGTGACTCCATCCAGGAAGGCGTAATGCTCTTCGTGCTTGCACAGGCGATAGAGAAGGCCGGATCACCGGATACCGAAAAGGTGGCTCAGATCCTCAGAACAGAAGAATTCCCATCAGTAATGTCACTCAGCGGAAAAGTAAAATTTGAGCCCGGCGGACAGAACATTTATGCTCTCAGCGTTATCACACAGATAAAGGACCTGGATTACAAAACAGTATTCCCGCTTAAGTACCAGAAGGCGGAGCCAGTTTTCCCCATGACCCCGTGGGACAAACGCTAGTCGATATTAAAACTTAGGCGTTATGAGGCGGGGCGATCTGTTGCCCCGCCTCTTTTAGGGAGGTTATTACAGTGAGCAACTTTGTTCAGGTTTTAATAGACGGGATCCTCAGCGGCCTTTTGTATGCGCTTGTCGCAGCCGGACTCAGCATGATGTGGGGAGTAATGGATGTTATCAACTTCGCACATGGGGAATTCCTTATGGTTGCAATGTATCTCTGCTACTGGATAGGAGAGATACTGGGGATAGACCCCCTCTTCTCCTGGATAGCGGGTGGAATATTCCTATTCCTTATTGGAGCACTTACGTATAAGCTGATCATCAAGAACAGCCTTGGAAAAGCTGCTATGGCACCTCTGCTTGCGACGTTTGGCCTTTCGATGCTCCTTAAAAATTTCTGCATGAATCGTTTTACCCCTAATTTCCGTCTGCTCTCCGGCACAATAATGGAAGGCAAGACATTCCATTTCGCCGGAGCAATAGTTTCCGTCCCTCAGCTTGTTACTGCCATCTTTTCGCTGGCAGTGCTCCTCGGCGTTTACTGGCTGATCAAAAAGACCAGAGTGGGCTGGGCGATCCAGGCGACTGCCATGGATAAGGAAGCAGCTGAGCTTATGGGTATCGACACGGAAAATATTTATCTGCTCGTTTTTGGCATTGGCGGCGCCTGTGTTGGCGTAGCGGGCGGACTTATGACTACATATCTTGCAGTGCATCCTGAAGTCGGAGGCCTTTTCAGCCTCATCGCATTCGTAGTAGTTGCGCTTGGCGGATTTGGAAGCATTCCCGGCGCGCTCTTCGCGGCACTGCTCATCGGACTTGTGGAATCCTTTGCCGGTTTCTACATAGCTGCGGTCGTAAAGTACGTGGCAGTCTTCGCGATCTATCTTGTTGTAATAATGATCAGACCTAAGGGTCTGTTTGGGTGGTGACGGCGATGTTTAAAAACAAAACAGACAAACTCTGGTACGGATTCCTTGCTGTCGCCTTCTTACTGCCTTTTGTCCCCGGTGTAATAGGAGGATCCTTCTTCGGCCACGTCGCGACGATGATACTGCTTTATGCGGCGATGGCACAGTCATGGAACATAATTAGCGGATACTGCGGGCAGACTTCCTTCGGTCACTCTGTCTTTTTTGGTATAGGAGCCTATGGAGCAGCTCTTGCGGTAGTGAATTTCAACACCCTGCCCTGGTATGGAGCGCCGCTTGGAATGCTGGCAGCAGCAGCGGTATCTGTGGTGATCAGCTATCCCTGCTTCAAGCTGAAAGGACACTATTTCGCCATTGCCACATTTGCGATCGTTGAGATATTCAACCGTCTCTTTATGATCTGGGATACCATCGGCGGAGCTTTGGGGCTTGACTACCCGATACTGCCTGACGGATGGAAAAATTTCTCGTGGTCAGACACCAAGAACGGATACTATCTCGGTGCGCTTGCAATTTTTATCCTAGTCTTCAGCGTGGTCAGATGGATAGAGAAAAACCGCATGGGTTACTACCTCAGAGCTGTGCGCGAAGGACAGGAGACGGCTGAATCACTGGGCGTAAACAGCACCGTTGTAAAGCTTTCTGCGATGGCCCTTTCCGCGTCACTGGCAGCACTTTGCGGTGCTTTCTTCGCTCAGTACAACTATCGAGTTGATCCGCCCATGGTAATGTCTCTTGACATGTCCATGAAATTTGTTCTGATAACGATACTTGGAGGTATTGGGACATTCTGGGGGCCATTCCTCGGAGCACTTGTCCTTATCCCGCTTCAGGAATACACGCGCGCATATCTTTCCCACCTTGGAGCAGGCGTTGACCTGATGATATTTGGCCTGATCATAATCATCGTTATGATCAAGCAGCCTCTTGGGATAATGGGACTGATAAGATACTTTACAAAAAGAAAAGTTGCAAAGGGAGAAGGTGACGCTTGATGGCACTGCTTGAAGTCAGAAATTTGACCATGAAATTCGGATCTCTGCTTGCCAACAGCGATGTCTCCTTTGATGTAGAAGAGGGGACCATAGTAGGTCTTATCGGCCCTAACGGAGCGGGCAAGACGACTCTTTTCAACTGCGTTGCAGGTCTCTACAAACCGGCGGAAGGAAAGGTACTGTTCGACGGCCGCGATGTTACCGGTTATCCCTCGTGGAAGATGGCCCGTCTTGGGCTGGCAAGGACTTTTCAGGTCGTCAGGCCGCTCAAGGAGATGACGGTATACGAAAATATACTTGTAGGTGCCTACATGCGATACAGCGATACAGCAAAGGCCAACGAGGTTGCTGAACACTGTTTGGGACTTTGTTTCCTCGGAGATCTCCGGGACAAGCTTGCAGGCGGGCTTACAATAGGCAACAAGAAGAGGCTTGAAATGGCAAGATCGCTTGCAACTGGCCCTAAACTGCTCCTTCTTGATGAATCTGTAGCCGGACTGACCTCTACTGAGGTAAAAGAGATGGTTGAGGTCATCGTAAGACTGAAACAGGAAGGCGTTACGATCCTGATGGTCGAGCACATCATGGAGGCAATAATGCCTATCGCGGATAAGATCGTCGTCCTTGCCAGCGGCAAAAAGATCGCGGAAGACAGCCCACAGGCTGTGGTCAATGACCCCACAGTAATAACTGCGTACTTCGGCGAAAAATATGCAAAGAGACTAAGGGTTTGTAAGGAGGAACAGTGATGTCAGCGATGCTAGAGGTAAAAAACATACACTGTGCCTATGACGCGGTACCGGTCATCCATGGGATATCACTGGAAGTGAACGAGGGTGAACTAGTCGCTATAATTGGTGCAAACGGTGCCGGAAAAAGCACTACGATGAGGACGATCGCAGGGCTTATGCACCCTGTAAGCGGCACGATAAGCTTTATGGGAGAGGACATTTCAAAGACACCTGCATCAGCTGCCATTAAAAAAGGACTTAGCTACGTGCCTGAAGGACGCCGTCTTTTTTCAAAACTGACAGTTCGTGAAAACCTCGAGCTTGGTGCGTTTGCGACAAAGGACAGAAAGGTCATAGATGAGCGTCTGGAAGAGATGTACGAACTTTTCCCGATTCTAAAAGACCGCAGGGATCAGACAGCGGAGACTATGAGCGGCGGAGAGCAGCAGATGTGCGCTATTGCGAGAGGACTCATGTCGAAACCGAAACTCATACTGCTTGACGAGCTCTCCCTCGGACTTCAGCCGAGCCTTGTAGAGAGAGTATTTGAGACTGTTATTGAGATAAACAAGAGGGGAGTCACTATCCTCCTTGTGGAACAGATGGTCCAGGAGGCCCTTGAAATAGCAAAAAGAGGGTATGTCATACAAACAGGAACAATAGTCTACTCAGGCACGTCGCAGGAGCTTCTCTGCTCCGAGGAAGTCCGCAAAGCCTATATGGGCATGTAAAGAGCAGGGTTTCAGGGAATATTTTTTGAAGCATTTATGATACCGGCTGGTATATCCTCAATAATTTGGGGATGCCAGCCGGAGAAGCTTGTATAAATACAGAATAGTATATTGCGATCACATACTGCAGATTTGAAAGGAACATATGATCATATGGACAACATAACTTTGATAGATATTCTCGGAACAAATGGTACTTTATCAAAAGAAGAACTTATCGTACTTCTTTCTACGTTCAGTGACGAAGACAGGAAGTACGCGGCTGGTAAGGCACAGGAGCTTTCGTTGTCTATCTTTGGAAGAAAGATATATTCAAGGGGACTTGTGGAGATATCCAACTACTGCAGGAACGACTGCTACTACTGCGGCATAAGAAAAAGCAACTCCAATGCGGTCAGATACAGACTTTCGGAGGATGAGATCTATTTCTGCTGCGACTGGGGATATGAGGCCGGTTTCAGGACATTTGTCCTTCAGGGCGGAGAAGACAGCTATTTCACAGACGACCTTCTGGTAAAAATAATAAGCAGCATCAAATACAAATACAACGACTGCGCCATAACACTGTCACTTGGAGAAAAAGAGAGAAATTCATATCAAAGGCTCTTCGACGCAGGAGCCGACAGGTACCTGTTAAGACATGAAACTGCCTGTGATCGACATTACTCATTGCTCCACCCCCCTGCTCTAACACTGAGTGAACGGAAGAGGTGTCTTTATGACCTCAGGGAGATCGGTTTTCAGACAGGTTGCGGCCTGATGGTCGGATCTCCCTTCCAGACAAAAGAGAACCTTGCGGACGATCTTCTCTTCATGAAAGAATTCGGTCCGCAAATGGTAGGTATCGGTCCTTTCATACCTCACAGGGACACCCCTTTCAGGGATCGCCCTGCCGGAAGCGCAGAGGACTCTCTCTTCATGCTGAGCCTTGTCAGACTGATGCACCCAAGGGTGCTTCTGCCTGCCACCACTGCTCTGGGAACTGTAAGATCCGACGGCAGGGAACAGGGGATACTTGCAGGAGCGAATGTGGTTATGCCAAATATTACGCCGCTGGAAGCCCGTAAGAATTACATGCTTTACGACAATAAAATTGGCACGTCTGATGATCCTTTAGAGAGTCTGGCCTATGTAAGGCAGAAAATCGAAGGGATAGGGTACGAAATACCAATTGAACGAGGAGATTACAGCTGATTTTTTTCTCTTCTTTGACTGGTCAGGCCGGGTATATTAGAATAGGAAAGCTGCGATAAATGGGGGGATCACCATTAAACTGAGCGAAGTTGTAAGCCTTATTGAAAAAAGAATGCCCCTTACATGGTCCGAGGAATGGGACAACTCCGGACTGCTTGTGGGAGATCCTGATTCGGAAATAGTGAAGACGGGCATTGCCCTGGATGTGACAGAAGATACCGTTTTTAAGGCCACTGATTCAGGCTGCCAGCTCCTTGTCTCGCATCATCCCATCATTTTCAGGCCTATAAAGAATATCATACCTGACAGACCCGCCGGCAAAGCAATGGTCATGGCGATAAAAAATGGTCTTTCATTATATGCTGCGCACACAAACTGGGATTCATCTCCGGAGGGTGTCAATTTTATCCTTGCAGAACTGCTTGGACTTGATGAAATAGAACCTCTGATACCACCGGCTGACCGGTCATCCTCATGGGGAATGGGAGCTGTTGGAGAGCTTATGATGCCTATGCCTTTTGAGACTGTAATGAAACTGATAAAAGAACGATGGTGCCTTTCATCATGCACAGGATACGGCAGTCAGTCCGCTTTGATCAAGAAGATCGCTCTGGGAGGCGGTTCGTGCGGAGACATGTGGCAGCAGGCCGAGGAGAAGGGCGCTTCCCTTTTTGTTACTGCCGATATGTCATACCACAACAGACAGGATGCCCTTAACTGCGGTCTCAAACTTATCGATGTCGACCATGGAGAGATGGAAAGGGCCAGCCTGCCGAGGCTAAAATCTATAATTGAAAAAGAGACGGGACTCATTGTTGAGTTGATCCCTGAAACAGACAAAGAAAAATTTATACTGTAGTATAACCGGCATATTTTGCCGCCCTGTCAGGGGCCGGCGTAACTTTAGAAGGGACAGTGGAATGAATGAACGAAAAAAAGAGGATATTCAGCGGAATGAGGCCGACCGGCAAACTTCATTACGGCCACATGGCAGGCGCACTGATCAACTGGGTCAAGCTCCAGAACGATTATAATTGTTTTTGGGGGATAGTTGACTGGCATGCTATGATGTCGGATTACGCGGACTGCAGCAAAATCAGGGCAAACTGCAGGGAGATCCTGCTTGACTGGCTTGCTGTAGGGGTGGATCCTGAGAAATCTTCTATATTTATCCAGTCGCATGTAAAGCAGCATGCCGAGATACACCTTGCCCTTTCGATGATAACTCCTCTTGGATGGCTTGAGCGCTGTCCGACATACAAAGAGCAGATACTTAACCTACAGAACAAGGATCTTTCCACGTACGCCTTCCTGGGATATCCTGTGCTTATGGCAGGCGACATCCTGCTATATAAATCATGGGCGGTTCCGGTGGGAGAAGATCAGGGACCTCATCTCGAACTTACAAGAGAGGTCGCTCGAAGGTTCAACCACTTCTATGGGGATATATTCCCTGAACCTGAGACACTGCTCACACCTTCTGCCAAAATGCCGGGTACTGACGGGCGTAAAATGAGCAAATCCTACGGCAACGCGCTGGACATTGCAGATGATATGAAAACTATATGGGAAAAACTCAGGACAATGACAACAGATCCCGCAAGAGAGAGAAGGACCGACCCAGGGACGCCGGAGAAGTGCCCTGTCTGGGATATACATAAATTCTTCAACAGGGATGCGCAGGAGATGTCCGAGATACACGAGGGATGTATGACTGCGGGTATCGGATGTGTGGACTGCAAAAAGAAACTTATGGTGCACCTCGAAAAAATGATGGAGCCGATACAGAAACGCCGGGCCTATTACGAGGAACGCGAGGACGACCTGATGCAGATCCTCGAGTCCGGTGCAACAAGCGCACGTTCAGTAGCGGAAAAGACAATGGAAGACGTATATAAGGCGATGGGACTTCTTCATTGAGGAAAAATTGACAGAACAGTTCGAATCAGTACCTAAAAACGAAAAAGAGGACCGGAGGGGTTTCGAGGTTCAGCTCGGGGCTTTTTCCGGTCCGCTTGACCTTTTGTGCCATCTGGTCGAAAGCAGGGAGATGGACCCTGCGCAGCTTAACCTGACTGAGCTGGTATCCCAGTATGTAAGGTTCCTTGTGAACAGCAAACGCACCACACTTAACGAAATGGCCGAGTTTTTTTCTTTTGCCAGCAGACTTCTTTTGAGGAAGGTCCACTCGCTTTTCCCCGCCCGGCGTGATGCTGATGAAGACGAATATATCCCGGAAGAAGACATGTACACCGACGAAGAAGAACTCAGGAGGATGATCGAGGTATTCAGGCCGTACAGGAACGCAGCGGCATATCTGGCATCGCTCCAAAGGGAGAGGGAATGTTCTTTTATCAGGATCGCTGACGAGGAAAGCACACCCTTTTATGACCTTGGTGACCTTTACGGGCTTGCTTCCCTCTGGTGGCAGATGCTGGACAGATACAATGAAAAAAGAAATTTAGGCGACTACTGTGAAGAATCTATCTGGGACGATATCCCCGATGCCATTCCTGAGGAACGGCAGGTGGAGCAGAGGATGGAAGAACTTCTGCGCAGTATAAGAAAAAAGGAACTCTCGCTGAGGGACCTCCTTGAGGAGCGGAATAAAAAAATTCTTATAGTTACGCTGCTTGCCCTGCTCGAAATGTCGCGCCTTGGAATGGTAAGGATCACTCAGTCAGAAACGTTGGGAGATGTTCTAGTTGCAGCAGTTTGATGAAAATGAAAAGAGCAGGATGGGGCTTCTGGAGAGGCAGGTCGAGGCTATGCTGTTCGTCTCTCCTCAGCCTGTATCCAGCCAGGAGATAGCATCATATCTTGGAGTTTCACAAACCAGAGTGGATGACGCTGTGAAAACTCTGAAAGATACATATGCAAGATCACACGGTCTGACTATCCTTTTTGTCGCGGGCGGATGGCAGATGGCGACATCGCCTGACCTTGCCGAAGCGATCGAAGCATTCTCAAACTCTGTATCACTGCAGAAGGTCAGGCTCAGCAAAGCCGCCCTTGAGACCCTCTCTGTAATTGCATATAACCAGCCTGTAACCCGTTCTGAGATAGAGGATATCCGTTCTGTAAGATGTGACAGGGTAGTAGATACCCTTATGAAGCATGGGCTTGTCAGAATAGCCGGGAGAAAAAAAAGCGTTGGTTCTCCTCTGCTTTTCAGAACGACTGACCGGTTTCTCGAGATATTTGGACTTGCCGGGATAAATTCACTGCCCTCGCTCGAAGAGCTCAAAGATTACAAAACAGAAGAGACTGCTTTCGATCCATTTGAAAGAGCGGAAAACGGAACAGAAGAAGATGATAACGATGAATGATCAAAAAAACAGCATCAGACTTAACAGGTATCTTGCCCTTTGCGGGATCGGCGCAAGACGTAAAGTTGAAGAACACATCCTGGCCGGAAAGGTCAGTATAAACGGAGAAGCGGTGACTGAGCCCGGAAGGCAGGTCATGGAAAGTGACGTTGTGATGTTCGAAGGCAAAGAGATCTCTCCTGTCGAGCAGAAATATCTGATCTTCAACAAACCGTGCGGAATACTCAGCGCAGTTGAAGACAGCAGGGAGCGCACAGTGATCGATATTCTCCCGCCTGAGATGGACAAATACCGCCTCTTCCCGGTCGGCAGGCTTGACAGGGAGAGCGAGGGTCTGATGATACTTACAAATGACGGGATGTTTTCCCAGGAACTCATCCATCCTTCAAAAGGAATAACCAAGACCTACGAAGTCGAACTGAGGAAACCATTGCCGGAAGATAAACTCATAGAGTGGACAAAAGGTGTGGAATGCGAAGGACTCTTCCTTAAGCCGATCTCAGTACGCAGGATAGGACGCAGCCCCCTCCAATGCTGGTTTGAAGTGGTGCTGGGAGAGGGGATAAAAAGAGAGATACGCTTAATGGTCCGTTCGCTTGGGAATGACGTCAGAAGGCTGATAAGGCGGAGGATAGGTAAGCTGGAACTAAGGGAGCTGACTGCCGGCAGCTATGTTTCTGTCAGCAGGGAAGAACTTTGGAGTTATATTAAAGACGGAAAGATAGTATAATAAGAGTTTAAGGAATGTCTCTTTATAAAAGTTTCGGTCCAAAATATCAGGCCCGGAAGGTTTTTGTGTCGCCATCAGCCATGTGAGGGAGTTTTCAAATGAATGAAAAAACTGTCCGTTCACTTGTTATAACGATAGATGGACCCGCAGGGGCAGGCAAGAGTACTGTAGCAAAGATCGCTGCAGAGAAGCTTGGGCTTCCCTACCTTGATACAGGTGCTATCTACAGGGCAGTGGCATGGTTTTTAAAAGACCGGTCTGTAGCTCCGGGAGAAACGAATAAAATAGAGGCCCTCCTGAACGGGATATCGATCTCTTTATCAGACGGCAGGGTGTCGGTCAACGGACGCGATGTAACTGCCGAGATCCGTTCACCGGAGGTTGATGCGTCAGTTTCGTCTTATTCAGCGCTTAAGCCCGTCAGGGATGCCCTTATAGGACTGCAGAGAGAACAGGCTTCCAGCGGTCTCGTTGCAGACGGCAGAGATATGGGTACTGTAGTTTTTCCAAAAGCTGATCTTAAGATATTCCTTACAGCAGATGCGGAAGAACGGGCAAAACGACGTTACAGGGAGAGGCTTGCCCGTGGCGAAAAAGCAGACTATGGGGAGATACTCAAGTATGTCAACGAAAGAGACCTCTATGATATGAACAGAGAAATAGCTCCCCTGCGCCCCGCAGCCGGCTGTGTGATACTGGACAGTACAAGAATGTCTGTTGAAGAAGTCACTGACGTTATCGTCAGTTTAGCCAGAGAACTTGGAGAAACTAAAGAGAATTGAGCAGACAGAAAAGATCTATTGATCTTTCAATAAAACCCAAAAAAGCAATAGTTTGCGGAGTCGACATCGACAGCGCAGACGATACGGAAGTTTCGCTTGACGAGCTCGTAATGCTTCTTGAGAATTTGGGTATACCGACCGTGGCGAGGGTCATACAGAAAAGGAACACTCCTGACCCGGCCAGCTTTGTAGGTTCGGGCAAGGCAGAGGAGATAAAGGATTTCGCGCAGAAATCAGAAGCGGCTCTTCTTGTTGTAGATGACTTCCTGAGCCCGACGCAAAAAAGCAACCTCCAGAAGCTGACCTCCATGACTGTCTGGGACAGGGCTTTTGTAATAATGAAAATATTCGCAAGCAGGGCCCACACCGCAGAAGCCAAACTCCAGGTGGAGCTTGCCCAGTACAGATATGAGATACCGAGCCTGAAAGGTCTCGGCCATCAGATGTCAAGGACAGGCGGAGGCATAGGTACCAGGGGCCCGGGAGAGACAGAGTTCGAAAGGCACAGAAGGAAACTCGAAAGACGTATGAAAAGCATCACTTCGCGCCTGGAAGCAGTTAAGGACAGAAGAAGGGACAGGCGGGAGAGACGCAAAAAGGACGGAGCTTTTACCGCTGCACTGGTAGGCTATACGAACAGCGGCAAATCCACACTTTTGAAGTCGCTTTCAAAAGACTCGGGCATATTGGCTGCAAACCAACTTTTTTCGACCCTTGACACCGTAGTAAGAAAGATCAGCTTCAGGGACGGAGGAAGTTTTCTGCTCTCAGACACGGTAGGATTTATTCGCAAGCTTCCCCCTGAACTTGTGGCGGCATTCAGGGCCACACTTGAAGAGGTGTCCGGAGCTGATCTGCTGTTGCTGGTGATCGACTCGGCGGACAAGGATCCTGTCGGAAACATGGACATAGTCCTGCATACCCTAAAAGAGCTCAAAGCAGATGATCTGCCCAGGATAGTAGTACTGAATAAGATAGACAAAACCGGATCAGAAGCGGACTTTACAGCAATGGAGCTGCGTGCCAGAGGCGAAGAGACCGTAAAGATCTGTGCTCTCACAGGCGAAGGTTTCGAGGATCTCCTCGCTGCAGTGAAAGAACACACGACGGAAAACACTGAGAGCAGCCCGGAAGCTGCACATGCTCAATAAAGCCGACCGGAGACAGGATGTGATCTTATGTATGTAAGCATGACAGGGTTCAGCAGAACACAGATCCAGAGATCCTGGGGCACAGTAAGCCTGGAAGTGTCGAGCGTCAACCATAGATACCAGGAGATCTATGTCAGGCTTCCCAGGGAATTTTCAAGCTGGGAACCATGGTTCCACCAGAAGCTCCGTAAGGGTTTCCGCAGAGGCAAGGTGCAAGTCAGGATGGATGTCCTGTGGGCGTCCTCTTTCAAGATGGGGCGGATAAATAAAGATATCATGACATCTTACTGCGAAGAGCTGATGCAGATACAGCGCATGCTTGGACAGGCAAAAGATCTTCAGCTGGAGAGCGTTGTCACGCTTCCAGGTGTCCTTGACATCCCCAGGTTTGAAGAGAGCGCCGAAGCAGATCAACTGGAGGCTTCATTCAGCGAGTTGATAGAACAGGGCCTCAGCTCCTGGCAGGAGATGAGGAAGACAGAGGGAGAACATCTTAAAGAAGAGGTCCTCACCCACCTGGCAGAACTTGAAAGGCTCTCTGCCCTCATTGAAGAGAAATGGCTTCCTGCAAGGGACCAGGCATTTGAGATGACTCGGCAGAGGATAACAGAGATGCTTGAGTCTCTTGGAGGGAAACTTGAAGAATCCCGGATGATGCAGGAAATAGTGGTAATGACGGACAAGTGGGACGTATCCGAAGAGATAGCCAGGCTCAAAAGCCATATATCCAAATTCAGGTCTACAGGTGAAGATGCGGAATCATCGGGACGTAAACTTGATTTTATTGTTCAGGAGATGAACCGTGAAGTCAACACACTTGATTCCAAAATATCCGACGCGGAGATAAGATGGCTTGCAGTAGATTCCAAGGCTGCGCTGGAACGTATACGTGAACAAATTCAGAACCTGGAGTAGATGACAATGAATTACAAACTTGTGCACGTCGGATTTGGGAATATGGTCGTAGCGGACAGGATAGTTGCAATAATCAGCCCGTCCTCTGCTCCGATAAAGAGACTCAAGGAAGAGGCCAGGGAGGCCGGACTTTTGGTTGATGTCACACAGGGAAGAAAGACCAGGGCGATCCTGATAATGGACAGCAGGCATGTAATAATGTCAGCGATACAGCCTGAAACAATAACCGGTCGTTTCGAAGGTGAGGAAGGTAAAGAAGAAAAACAATGAGAGGCAGGCTCTATATTCTTTCCGGACCGGCAGGAGTTGGCAAAGGGACTGTCATCAGAAGAGTCTTTGAAAAACTGGATAATATAGTCTATTCGGTCTCATGCACGACCAGGGCACCAAGGCCCGGAGAGAGAGACGGCGTCAACTACGTTTTCATGGATGAACCTTCTTTTAAAAAGATGGTCGATGAAGGCAGGTTTCTTGAGTGGGCAAATGTGCATGGACACTTTTACGGGACAAGAAAAGATATTGTCGAAGAGACTCTCCGGCAGGGCAAAGATGTCCTTCTTGAGATAGATGTCCAGGGAGCATCACAGGTGAAGGGAAAAATGCCTGAGGCTGTAATGATATTCATCCAGCCGCCCTCATTCGAAGAGCTTGTCAGAAGACTGCAAAAGAGAGGGACTGAAGGACCGGAAGAGCTGAAGCTCAGGATCAGCAACGCGAAGACGGAAATGAGTCATGCGGACGAATATGAACACATGATCATCAACGACAAAATAGAAAAAGCGGCTGATGATTTCATTAAAATAGTAAAAAAATACCGGGAGGGTTCAATATGATATTCATGGATCTGGAAAAAATTTACAAAAACAGAGACATCCCAAACAAATACATTCTGACACTGGTCGTATCCGCACGCGCACGTCAGCTTAGCGAGAGAAAGGGAGCTATAAGCGGTTATGACGAAAAATTTATAACGAGGGCAGTAGAGGATCTGATGCAGGGCAAGATAAAGTATTCCTTCGTAGATACCTCTCCAAAAAAGGATCCCAATGAGCCCGTGGAAGCATAACAGAAGGATCCTGTTCGGAGTAACGGGAGGAATAGCTGCCTATAAAGCTCCGGATATCCTTCGTGGCTGGAGAAAGGAAGGCTGTGAGGTAGAGGTAATTCTTACCGGCTCTGCTGAGGAGTTTGTGAGCCCTCTTGTCCTTTCGACCCTGACAGGAAGAAAAGTTTGGCAAGAAAAAGATTTCCTTTCTGCTGAAGAAGGATGGAAGATACCTCACATAACTCTCACAGAGTGGGCAGAGGTATTTGTCATAGCTCCCTGCACTGCAAATTGCCTGCGCACATGTGCGCAGGGAGACGGCAGTACACTGCTGGGTGCAGCAATGCTGGCCAACAGAAATCCTCTTGTGATTTTTCCGGCCATGAACCCGAACATGCTCCAGAACCCAGCAGTAAAAGCAAACATCGATAAGATCACAGCCATGGGACACACGGTTGTCGACCCCGACAGCGGGATGCTTGCATGTGGTTATGAGGGCAAAGGCAGGCTGCCTGACAATTCGGTGATTTACGAACATGTATGGAATGCCCTCTCTCCGAAAAAGGACATGAGGGGCATGAAGGTTCTGGTAACAGCCGGACCCACCCACGAATACATAGATCCTGTAAGGTATATAAGCAACCCAAGCAGCGGAAAGATGGGCTATGCGATAGCCAAAGCCGCATGGTACAGGGGGGCGGATGTGACTCTTGTCTCCGGACCGGTATCGATACCGCGTCCCGAAGGAATAAGGGTGATAGATGTAGTATCAGCCGAGCAGATGTACGCGGCATGCATAAAAGAAGCCCCTGAAATGGACATCATCGTCAAAGCAGCTGCTGTTGGCGACTTTAGAGCGGAAGAAGAAATGAAACAGAAGCTCAAGAGGCGTGAAGGCGAACCGCTGACTGTGACATTTGTCCAGAACAAGGATATTGCAGCAGAGCTCGGCAGGATGAAAAAAGAAGGGCAGATGCTTGTAGGTTTCGCAGCTGAGACCCAGGATCTTTTAGCAAACGCCCGGAAGAAGATGATAGCGAAGAACCTGGACATGATAGCCTGTAACGACGTACTCGCCAACGGAGCCGGATTTGCATCGGACACAAACTCTTTGATGATAATGACAAAAGGCGGGTCAGAGGTTGAGTTTTCAGGTACAAAAGACGACGTTGCCGACTCTTTGCTCGATGCTGTCATCAGAAAAAAAAATAAAGAATAATGGAGACACTATCTGTCGCGGTCCCGGGACCGTGGTGGACTGATCTCTCTTATGCACATACATGTGCCCTGCCGTACGGGACCAGGGTCAGGGTCCCTTTAGGAAGTTCTTCCAGAGTTGGACTGATAGTAGGAGATAATTCAGGAACAAAGGGGCCGGAAGAACTTAAAGGAATAAAAGAGGTAATAGACCAAACCCCTCCTCTGCCGGATGAACTGTGGCGGACGATAAGCTGGTTCGGAAAGACATGGTTCGTGGGCACCGGAATGGCAGCTAAGACCTTGTTGCCGGCCAGGTTCCTCAGCGGAGAACCGCTGGAAGAGACAGTTTATGAGCCGGTACGAAGATCCTCATCAGTAAAATATGTCTACGAGCCCAGAGACTCGCATAGAATGGACATGTACCGCGATATCCTTGCCGGATCAGTACGTGCAGCGATAGTTGCGTTTCCTGAGGTATCAGCAGCCAAAAGATTCTGGGATATACTGCCCGACTCAATGAAGCATGAGGGGGTCTTGTGGCCTGATCTTTCTAAAGCTAAACAGTGGGACTTCTGGGGCATGTCGAGGAAGGGCGGTATAAGGTTTGCCGTAGGGTGTCAGACGGTATCTTTTATTCCGATATCAGGACTCTCGACAATAATTGTGGACGAAGAAAACAGCGGAGCATGGCGAACTCAGAAACACCCTGAATTCCACCACAGGACGATACTGGCAGCACGTGCGAGTTTTGCGGGAGCCGATCTTGTCCTTGGTGGCAGAATGCCCTCAGCAAAGGCATTTCTGCAGAGCGGCAAAGAACACAGGCGCAGCGGACTCAGGGACAGGCTCATATTTGTAGATATGAAAGATTCTTCTTCATATGACTTTGATGGTATAAAGGACACTCTCCCCATCAGCAGACCTCTTATAAGGGAGACTAAAGAAACGCTTGAAAAGGGAAAATGGGCTTTCTGGATACTAGACCGCAAGGGCTACGCAGGAGAGATCTTCTGTGAAGACTGCGGGTCGCCCGTCCGCTGTCCTAAATGTGCGGGAGTCATGAGATGGGAAGGAAGATCAGAATCACTCAAATGCCTTGACTGCGGAAAAAGAGATCCTGTTCCTGAAAAGTGCCCGTCATGCGGCGGCCCGTTCCTTGAGGGACAGAGGCCGGGGCTTGAGGCACTGGAAGAAAGAGCGAGGCATTTTTTTTTCAGGGACAAAAACGTGATCCTTTTTCATGAGGAAGGATCAAAAATGCCTCCAGGAGAATCGATACTTAAAAGGTACCCCGGCGGGGGAGTGATCCTTGGTACGAGAAAAATTATCTCTCTTGCTGACGACATCTCTCCGGAGATCATTGGCTGGATAGATGCGGATGCGGAAGCCAGAGTACAGGAGTATGATGCAAAAGCAAGGGCTTTTTCTTTAATGTGGGAATCAGCATGGAGGGGAAAAGATCCTGATAAAAGAAAAATCTTGATACAGAGCAGAAGACCGGATAAGACCTGGCAGCAGGCTCTTGGAGTCGGATGGGGGTATTTCTGGGAGAGGGAGCTGAAAGAACGCAGAGAATGGGAGCTTCCTCCATATATGCCAATGCTCAAGATAGACATTCCGTCTTTCAAGAGGAATGGCCTTGCAGAACATCTTGACCGGGCAGATTTTGAATACTGGGAATCTGAAGACAGATCAGACCAGATCTGGGTCAGGACAAAGAAGTTTAACGCCCTCAGGAAGATCCTTGCGCCATATTTTGACATAAAAAATACCAGATCAGGGATCCCCAGAGTCAGCATAAAGCTTGACTGACACGGGGAGGACAAAAATCAAATGGCATACTATAAAAGCAGCCATATGCCGGCAAGGAGAATAAAATGGCAATAATAGCAATAATTGGAAGGCCTAATGTAGGCAAGTCATCCATCTTCAACAGAATGGTGGGCAGGAGAACTGCAATTGTAGATGACCAGCCGGGTGTGACAAGGGACAGGATCTACGGTGAGGCCGAATGGGCCGGCAGAAGATTCTACGTTGTTGACACAGGGGGAATAATGTCTGAAGTTGACCACCCCTTTATGGACCTTATCGCAAAGCAGGTGGATCTGGCACTTGACGAGAGCAGCGCAGTAATTTTTGTACTTGACGGCAGACAGGGTATCACCCCTATGGACAAAGATATCGCGCTGAAACTCAGGAAAGGCGGCAAGCCAGTTATAATTGCAATGAACAAGCTTGATAACCAGAAACAGGAAGATGAGATGCTCTACGAGGCATACTCTCTTGGTTTTGATACTGTCATATCGACAAGCGCGGAGCACAATACAGGTTTCGACGAGATCTTCGACGCTGTAGTTTCAAAACTTCCGCCGGACGACTTTGAGTCAGAGGAAGATGACATAAGAGTCGCGATCGTTGGGAGGCCCAACGTGGGTAAATCAAGCCTCCTTAACGCAATAGCCGGAGAAGAGCGTTCAATGGTAAGCGAAATGGCCGGAACGACCCGTGACGTAGTTGACTCGGTTGTAGAGGCCGATGGGGTCAAAATGAGATTTCTCGACACTGCGGGACTTAGGCGCAAAAGCCGCGTGAACACTGACCTCGAATACTATTCCAACGTCAGGACATACCAGGCGATAGACAGGTGCCATGTCGCACTTGTGCTCCTTGATGCTCAGGATCCTGTAACAGAACAGGATAAGCGACTTATAGGCCAGGTCCTCGAAAGAGGCAAGGGGCTCATAATCGTAATGAACAAGTGGGATCTTGCACCAAGAGAAGAAAAGATTGGGGACAAGATGACAGAACTGCTCAAAGACGAGTTGCCCTTCGCTTCCCATGCGCCGAAAATTTTTATTTCAGCCAACTCGGGTCGAAGCATCTCCAAGATCCCGGCTCTTATCATGAAGGTCGAAGAAAACAGGAGAAGAAGGATACCCACCTCTGAGCTGAACAGACTTGTCAAGGAGACTCTTGTATTTGAGAGGATGCCGGGCGACGGAAAGGGCCATAGCCTTAAAATATACTATTGTACTCAAGCGGACGGAGCACCGCCCGCGTTTATCTTTTTTGTCAATGACTCTGAACTCTGCTCAAAATCTTTCAAGCGCCACCTGGAAAACTGTCTAAGATCAATGGCAGACTTTTCAGGTGTACCAATAAAAATTTTTATGAGAAACAGAACGGAAAGTTAGCCGATTTTACCAAAAGTACTTGACCTGAGCGGATTTTATCGGTATAAATGCTAGTGAACTGCTCTAGCAGTGTCAATCTTGTCAGGAGGTGGCAGAAGGTGACAAAAACAGATCTCGTCAACGCCGTAGCAAAGTCTGTCGAAGGAATCACTAAGAAGAAGGCCGCAGAAGTTGTAGACGCAGTATTTGCGGGTATCCATGGTTCCCTTAAGAAGGAAGACAAGGTCCAGATCGTAGGATTTGGAACATTTGAAGTCCAGAAGAGAGCCGCTCGTCAGGGCCGTAACCCTCAGGATCCCAAGAAAGTCATCCAGATCCCTGCAAAGAAAGTTCCCGTCTTCCGTGCAGGCAAGGCCCTCAAAGAAGCAGTCAACAGCAAGAAGAAATAGTTTTTATATCTTTTAGGTTTTTGGGAACATAAAAAATCCTGACGATTTTTGTTGGGATTTTTTATTGCAGTACTTGACCAAAAGCTGATAGCGGGTTATTATACTCCCTGCTTACGGGATGTAGCGCAGCCTGGCTAGCGTACCTGCATGGGGTGCAGGTGGTCGGAGGTTCAAATCCTCTCATCCCGACCAATATAACAGCGAAATGGGCTGTGTGGAATCTTATGATTTCACGCAGCTTCTTTTTTGTGTTTATTGTTAAGCGTCAAATATCCCGGACCTGGATAACATCCAGAGATCCGGGATATTTGACGCTTACTTTTCTCTACAGGGAGAGATTCAAAGCTGTCCTCTTTCTTGCCTGTGCATCTGCGTCTGGTATAGGTTATCTCTTCAACATAATGAACAGGATATCATATCGTATAATTAAATTATTTATCTTTTTCTCCCAAATAGTATTTTTAGCTTTTAGGGCTATTCCAGCGTCAAAAAACCCTCGCGAATCGCATATTTTGTGAGCTCTGCAACACTTTCGCAGCCAAGCTTATCAAGTATCCTGCGGCGATGTGTGTCTACAGTGTTTTTGCTTATAGTTAGAACATCAGCTATCTGTTTGCTATTGTGTCCCTTCACCAGGAGTACGAGTACCTCTCTCTCTCTGGGGGAAAGGAGAGGGGATGCGCTTTCATTCAAATTATTAATAAGTTTTAAATAATCTTCGACAATAACAGTGCAGGCCTTTGAGGATAAGTATATATTGCCTGCCATGACAGATTTTATTGCCTGCAATACAGTCTGTAGAGAACTCTCTTTCAGAAGATATCCTCTGGATCCGGCCTTAAGAGATTCTACGATGTACCTTTTATCACTGTGCATCGAGAGTGCTATTATTGAAATATCGTCATGATTTGACATTATTCTCTCAGTTGCTTGTATGCCGTTAATGTTTGGCATGGTGACATCCATGAGGATAACATCCGGTTTTAGGCTGTCTGCCATTTTTACTGCTTCTTCACCGTTGGAGGCAAGGCCGACAAGATCCATATCGCTTTCTTTAGCAAGAAGGCTTTTAAGCCCTTCGCGAAAAAGCACATGGTCATCGGCAAGCAGTATTCTTATCATTTATTCAGATCCTCCTGTGTTTTTGTCGTTAAGATGGAGAGGTGCAAGCATGGATATGGTCGTGCCGCCATTTTCTGATATTATCTGCATCTCTCCGCCAATATGTATAAGACGTTCCCTTATACTGAAAAGTCCGAGGCCTGAGGAGGCAGAGCCATCCCTGCTGATTTTTTTAGACAAGCCTTTGCCGTTGTCTTCAATGACAACCTGAATGCCGTGAGGTCCTCTGTTTATGCGGATGCTTACAATGGACGCTTCAGAGTGCTTTATAACGTTAGCGAAAAGCTCCTTTGTCATACGATACAATATAATGCACACTTTATCATCGGCATTATATTGTGATGCATTGCCTCTGGTGGACATTTTCCACGATATTTTCTGAGGCACGAGCATCCTGTCCGCAAGGGATTCTATCGCTGGTGCCAGACCCACCTCAAGAAGTATAGGCGGACTGAGGTCAAATATCAGCTGTCTGCTCTCGGCGATCATCTTTTCTGTTGATGCAATATTTTTTTTAATTTGGATTCTTGAGGATTCTGAAAGTCCGGGGTCTTCCATCAGTTTGTTTAAATCCAGTAGAAGCGTCAGCAGGGAATGACCAATACTGTCGTGAATATCTATCGATATTTCTCTCCGGGTCTTTTCTTCACTGACTGTGAGCTCTGTAGCCAGTTTACGAAGTTTTGTCCTGTATTCAAGAAGTTTTGTCTGCGATTTTTTCAGTTGCTCGTCAGAATTTTTCCATTTTGTCAAGTCAAGAAAAATCGCTGCCAGCATATTATTGTTCAGCGGAAATGAGATAGCTTCAAGGTATTTTTTTGTATAGGCGCTTTTTCCCTGACAGTGTGTGGCTTTCCCCGTTTTTACGCATTTTACAAGCAGATACCCCCAGCGCTTTTCGACAGAAGGCCAGACCTCAGTAAAGGTTTTTCCTATCAGATCTTCCTTATTGATCCTGTTGACCTGTTCATATGCGGGGTTAACGTCCACATAACGTATATTTTCAATGGACGGGTTGCCGGTATCCTCAGCAAAGTAGATGGCTATAGGATTAAAGGCACGCTCAAATATATCTTTGTAAGTAAAGATCCGGTTTTCCATAGCCATCCCTTACTTTCCTTGCTGCTATCACCATATTCTATCGCATAAACGTTTATCTGTATCCTTGATCTTGCAGGTTACTACAAATAATTGTTTTTTATTCTATGCCTTGTTTGAATATAATACAGAGGCGGCGGGGGATCTGCTTTGCCGCCTCTGTCCGGGATAAGATGAGCTAAGTTTTCTCTTAAAGCTTGAACTTGCTGAATTCGTCCCTCATGCCCTTTACAGCGGCTGCGAGGGCATCAGGTTCAAGTACCATTTCCATCATGGATATCTGTTCTTCCCACTGTGCTTCATTGCATTCAGAACG
>JBFXIQ010000007.1:0-46186 GCA_050175815.1 Synergistaceae bacterium | reverse complement strand
GAAGGTAAATGGATAGAGATGGCCCACAGGTATCCCATCACCGCTATGTCCGGTGATGTTTTAAGCGAGCCCGATCCGAAGGTCCTTGCAAAATGGTGGGAGTCATTGAATGATGAGATCCTGACACAGCTTATAGAATGGTCTCTGCAAAGCAACAGGGATCTGGCTTCCGCACGTTCAAAGGTGACAGAAGCGAGGGCTGCTCTTGGGATAAACAAGGCTGCGCTTTTGCCATGGCTAGACAACACGGACTACTGGTACAACTCAAGGACTCCTGTCGAGACAGGGGGTGCGGGCAAAGGGGTCGATATCTACAGGTTAGGGATAGATGCGTCATGGGAGATAGACATTTTTGGAGGGAAAAGGGAGAGTGTTAAAGCAGGAGCAGCTTCCCTGGAGGCACAGTATGCATCACTGCATGCCGCATGGGTATCACTTTCTGCGGAGGTCGCACTGAACTATCTGACGCTCCGGACCCTTCAGGAGAGGCTTCTTGTCGCAGAGGAAAACCTGGCCCTTCAGGAAGATACGCTGGGAATGCTTCAATCAAGGGTAGATGCAGGACTCAGCGATCATCTTGCTCTGAACCAGTCGAAGTATACTCTTGAGCAGACAAAGGCTGAAATACCTCCTATTAAAAAAAGCATCGAGGAGGTCAAAAACGGATTAGCTGTGCTTACCGGGATGGTACCAGGCAGTCTTGACCAGATACTCAGCGAAAGGAAGCCTCTTCCTAAACTTGATCAAAAAATGATGACAGGCATTCCTGCGAACAGTATCCGTCAGAGACCCGACATATTTGCTGCAGAGCGTCAGCTTGCTGCGCAGATAGCCCGGAAAAAATCGGCAAAGGCCGATCTCTGGCCCAAGTTTTACCTGCTTGGTTCCATAGGGACAGAATCACTTGATACCGGAAGCCTTTTTGAGGGTCCCAACAAGGCATATTCATTCGGTCCAAAGATAGTCTGGCCGATATTCCACGCAGGTGCCATCAGGAATAATATCAAAGTCCAGACTGCAAGGCAGGAACAGTTCCTTGCCGCATATGAACAGACAGTCCTCAAAGCCGTGGCTGAGGTCAGGAATGCCCTGACCGCCGGTATAGAGGAAAGAAAAAGGAACGACGCGCTCAGGAGGGGCAGAGATGCCGCACTGACAGCGCTTGATGTCGCTAATGACAAGTACAGGAATGGGCTTACCGATTTCAACAATGTCATAAACGCACAGAGAGCACTCCTGGCCCTGTCAGAAGCAACTGCGATCAGCGACGGACAGATAACATCCGATTCGGTCAAGCTCTTTAAAGCTCTGGGCGGCGGATGGGCACCTATCAGCGAAGAATATGAAATTCCGGCAGTGAACGAGTAGTATCGTTATTTCCAATATAATATTTTGAGAGCCTTGTCGCATACTAAGACAGGGCTCTCGTTGGTATAATGATATAGTCTTACAATAAGAGTTCGTTGAGGGGGAAACGCGGGCATGAAATCGGCAAGATCTGCTCTGATTACAGGAGGAGCGGGATTTATTGGCTCACACATGGCTGACGAACTCATCTCTGACGGATGGAAGGTCACTGTGCTCGACAACCTCTCGACCGGAAAGAGAGAAAATCTGGAACACCTGTCAGGTACCCCTGACTTCAACTTTGTTCCGGGAGATGTATCAGATAAATATCTCCTGAAGAGACTGCTGCAGGGCATAGATGCAGTCTTCCATTTCGCAGCGATGGTCTCCGTCCCGCTGTCGATAGAAAAGCCTGAAGAATGCCATCTAAACAACGTGACAGCTTTCAGCGATCTCATCATAACTTTGAAAGACGTGAAGATCCCTCTCATATATGCGAGTTCTGCGGCAGTTTACGGCAACAGGAGCGAGGGCCTGAGGCACGAGGGAGAGATTCCCCTGCCGATGTCACCCTATGGAGCAAGCAAGGCCATAAACGAAATACAGGCAAGCTCTGCGGCAAGAGTATGGGGGCTTGATTGTGTCGGGTTCAGGTTCTTTAATGTTTATGGCCCGAGACAGGATCCGTTTGGTTCTTATGCGTCTGTTATTCCGAGGTTCTGTCATGCGCTTTCGTCGGGAGGAAAACCGGTCATCTTCGGAGACGGTTCCCAGACAAGGGATTTCATATACGTCAGAGATCTGACGTCGGTGCTCCTGAAGATGTATAAGAGGGCACACCAAAACAGGGGACGAGTCTTTAATCTGGCGACAGGAAAAAGTATGACAGTAAACGAACTATTGAAACTAATCTCAGAAATAATGGGTTCGGAAGTCATAGAAGAGAGGCTTCCTGAGAGACCGGGAGATATAAAGATAAGCAAAGCCGATATTTCTCTCCTCACCGAAGCCCTTGGAAGGACAGAATTTACCGATATCAGATGCTCGCTTTCAAAAACTGCTGAATGGTACAGAGATCACAGTCAAAAATAACCCGTTATCCAATTATCCTGAATGCCAATATACCTATCCATTCTTTTATGCCCAGACAGGAGAGGTGGAAATTATGAGCATCCGGAAAAAGATCCGAAATGCCCCGAAATCTTGGGTTTGTCTCCATTCCTGCAGAGAGAGAAAAAAGGCTCTTTCCCCTAAAAACTGAACGGGCCCTTAACATTGAACGGGGCATATGAAAGGCGTTTGTGACTATTACGACATTATGAAAGTCCGGACCGGAAAGCATCCTTTCGGCATAGATCATGTTTTCTCCTGTTGTTCTTGAAGAAGTTTCAAGCATCGTTTTGCCCTTCCATCCCATTCTCTTTGCGCAATCTTCCATTATTTCTGCCTCTGTCCTCTGATCGTAGCCATAGACGTTTCCACCTGAAAAGATAAGTACATCTTTAGTGCTATCAGCTGCTGTGACTGCCGAATAGATCCTTTCAAGGGAGTAGACGCCGGGTGTAACTGCATCCCCATTTCTGTCGTAGCCGGAGCCTCCTGCCAGAACAAGGAAAGCCACCGGCCTTTCAGTCTCCGGCACAGAATTCAGATGTTCTCTTTCCAGTCCGCCTGTGATAAAAAAGGATCCGACAGAGGTGCTCATAAACCAGATGGACAGGCTGAGCGTCAGCATAGCAATAGAAAGTAACTTCTTGTTTTTTGATCTGAAAAGGACAAAAGAGAAGACAGCTGTGATAACGCACAGCAGCCCGGGAGGAACTAAGAGCGATCCTATCAGTTTGTATGCATAAAACATATCCACACCTCTTGCGCAAAATAGGTCAAAAAAATGTTGATTATCAGTGCCGGTATTTTGATATGCACAACTTCATTTATTTTTTACATTTCAAACAGCTGTTTAGGTGATGCGGCGCTGGACATGCAGTTAATTTTAGTTAACAATAGACAAATACAATTGTACACTGAGCGAGGAGCTGGTGACCATGGATCTCAAAAAAATATTTGAAAGCTTGTACGGGCATACTCGTCAGGAATGGACGGACGGATCCGGAGATAATGAAAACGGTTGGGAAGAGGAAAGACCCAAGATCCCAAACATAAGGATCCCAAAGATATCAAAGATCTGGTTCATCCTTGGCGGCATTTTTATACTCTTTACTGTAATTCTTCCGGGTCTTGCTGTTTTTCTTACAGACCTTTACTGGTTTGAATCCTACGGCTTTGAGTCTGTTTTCTGGAGAACGTTCACAGCAAGGTGGGAGCTCTTTTTCATTGCCCTTGTCCCAGCCTTTTTGATCTACTGGGCCAACTGGAATTCGGCTTGGAAAAACGGGCTAAGGCTAATAAACGAAGCATCTGGAGAAGATGTGAAATTCAATGCATCGAAATGGGTAATAATAATAGTTGCAGGATTTCTGGCAGTAGTCAACGCACTGAACGCAATGGGTTCATGGGGAACATTTCTCAAATTCATGAACCAGACTCCCTTTGGGGAATCTGACCCATTATTTGGCCTTGATCTGGGTTTTTATGTATTCACACTCCCGTTCATAAAATATATCCAGACCTGGCTCCAGGGAGTATTGATCGTAACCCTTTTGGGTACTTTTGTTTCATACTTCATGACGCGCTCGCTTTCCCTCGAAGGGACTAAAATCAATTCATCTCCGAGGGCGAGGCTTCACCTGTCACTTCTGGGATCTCTTTTCCTCCTTGTTTGGGGAGCAGGTTACTGGCTTGCCAGGTATGAACTTCTTTTTTCACCGACAGGGGTGGTCTTCGGTGCAGGCTATACTGATGTGAACATACTGCTGCCTGCTTTCAATATCCTCACTGTCGCGGCCGTAATTGCTGCAGCACTGCTTCTTTTGAATTTCTACAAGCCGATGTGGAAAATGTCGGCTGTTCTGATCGGTGCTCTTCTTTTGCTTGGCTGGGTATCAAGTTCTTTTGTTCCGGGACTTGTCCAGCAGTACAGGGTAAAGCCCAACGAGTACGAAATGGAAAAACCCTTTCTGGAATACCATCTGGATTATACGCGCAGGGCCTTTGGACTTAATGACGTGAGAACCATAGCAATTACGCCTGAGAATGAAGTTACACCGGAAGAGTTGCTGGCTGATCAGGAGACAGTTAAAAATATTCGCCTTTGGGATTATTCTCCGCTTCTGAGGACTTATAAACAGCTCCAGGCCATAAGGACATATTATGATTTTGAAGATGTTTACATAGACAGATACAAACTGAACGGAGGCAACAGGCAGGTAATGCTCTCCGTCAGGGAATTGGATCTCTCTAAGCTTCAGAACCAGACATGGGTAAACATGCATCTCGAATTTACACATGGATACGGAGTAGTAATGAATCCTGTAAATGAAGTATCTCCGGGTGGGCTGCCCTTCTTCTTTATGAAGGACCTTCCTCCAAGGTCAACTGTCGATATCAGACTTGACAGGCCCCAGATATATTATGGATCGATGAAGGATTTTTATGTCCTGGTCAATACTGATGTCAAGGAATTTGACTACCCGATGGGGGACTCTAACGTAAGAAGCACTTATGAGGGTGAGGGCGGGGTAGAGATCGGGTCTTTCTGGAGAAGACTGCTCTTTACTCTCAGGTTCAGGGATACTGAGATACTCTTTACAGGCGCCCTGAGGCCTGAGAGCAGGGTGCTTTACAACAGGAATGTCCGTGAAGCTCTGAAAGAAATAGCACCTTTCCTGATCTATGACCAGGATACATATCCTGTAATATTTGATGGCCGAATAATCTGGGTCCAGGATGCATTTACATGGACGCACAGGTATCCCTACTCAAAGCCGGTCATGACTCCGGATCCGACCCTGAGCCACTTCAACGGGGTCAATTACATAAGGAACAGTGTTAAGGCAACGATCGATGCCTATGACGGAAAAATGTCCTTCTATGTAGTTGATGAAAAGGATCCTTTAGTCCAGACATGGCGCAAAATATTCCCCGCTATTTTCAAACCGGCAGGGGAAATGTCAGAGGAACTTTGGAAACACATGAGATACCCCGAAGACTTTTTTGAGGTCCAGACTGACGTCTACAGGACATACCACATGACTGACACCAATACGTACTACAACAGGGAAGACGTGTGGGAAGTCACGCCTGTGGGGCGTAAGAGAAGGATATCGCCTAACTACGTCACGATGAAGCTATGGGGGGAAAAAGATCCTGAATTTGCGATTATTGTTCCCTACATGCCGCTTGGAAGGGATAATCTTATTGGCTGGATGGCAGGCCGGTGCGATCCCGGAAAATACGGGGAACTCCTTGTCTACCAGTTCCCAAAACAAAAACTGATATATGGTCCTGCTCAGATCGAGGCATTAATAAACCAGAACCCGGAGATCTCTGCACAGCTCTCTCTCTGGAGCCAGAGGGGTTCAGAAGTGATAATCGGCGACCTGCTGGTAATACCGATAGGCAAATCCCTGCTGTATGTCCAGCCGCTCTATTTGAAAGCCGAAAACGGTGAACTCCCGGAATTGAAGAGAGTGATCGTTTCGACAGGAGGCAGAGTAGAATGGGATGAGACATTTGCCGGGGCACTTGAAAAACTAATAGGCAAAAAAACTTCAGAAAAAGGGTCCACTGTCAGACCGGGATCAGTTGCTGAGATGGTCGGAGGAAGCGGAGCAGGTGAATTGTCCGGAGATAACTTGCCTGGATCAAGGGATGTCCCCGCTCTTGCAAAATTGGCTCAGGAATTATACGATTCAGCTCAGGAAGCACAGCGCCAGGGAAACTGGGCGCTATACGGCGATAAAATACAGGAACTTGGAAAGGTAATATCGGAATTGGAAGAGAGGTCAAAATAGAAATGTTCGCAATACTTTTCGGAGCATTGGCAGTTATCGTGCTTGTACTCATGTGCTTTGGAATTTATATCTTTGCAGCCTATGTATTTTCCAGGCTGGGGGAGAAGTTCAGAGTAGGATCCTTCCTCTGGTTTCTTATCCCTTTTTACAACATTGCACTTCTTTGCGACTGTGCTCGGATTTCCCGCTGGTTCACTGTTGCTATAGTTGCTCCTGGGATCATAACTGCTGCAATGAACATAGTCAGCTTCTATGTCTTTGCTGAGGTCTTCAGCTCGGGAGCTGCACTTGTAGCTTTTGCCGCAAATGTCTACCTCTGGGGAAAAATCGCAGAGAGACTCGGTAAAAATTTCTGGTTTTGGGGCATCATTACACCAATTCTCCTTGGGCTGCCCATCCTGATAATGGCATTTGACGGGTCCATGCCGGTCAGAAACGGAGTATCTTCAAGAAAAGGGGAGACAAAATATATAGATGTCTAACGGCGCGAAAATCTGTTCCGTTTTTCCGTTTAAAGGTGTTGTGCTGTTCAAAGTTGAGAGAAGACATATAAAAGCGTTTCTTGCATACTTTGCTTTAACACTCATATTTATTCTCTCTATCGTGAGTGATCGTCTCTTTGCAGCGGATAATGAAGATGTATTATCCGGTGACATCGCCCCATCTTTTAAAGCATCAATTACTGTTGCATCTTCAGACGTGGAAGAAGAAAGTGATGCGGTATTTACGTTACCGGAAATATATGAAGTTTCCATCAGTCTCATCTATCCGGGCGAAGGCGATAAAAAAGAGCAGCTGACTGCTTCCATAAAGAATCTGTTGATCGAGAACGGGGAAAAAGAAGCAGCTCGGACACTGGGAGAGATATTAGGGATCCAAAGAAAAAATTCAAAGGCATACCTTGGCTTTTACTGCAGAAAAGCCCTGCCCTCACTTTCAGGTGATCTTAACGATAGGGCTGAGTTTCTAAGATGGTTTTTAACAGGCTACGGAAAATCAGGAGTAGTAATGGTTTCCGAAGAGGGGATCAAAAAGTTAAGCGCATCGGGCAGGCGAAGGGGAGAGTTCTGGAAGTTTGTTGAAGATGGTAAGGTCCCATCTGAAAAACTTGAGAGAATATATAAGGCAGATGATGTCGTCTATATACCTTTTTCGTCCGGTGAAATATTTTTACTTGATATAGTCGGCTCAGAGCAGGGGGAAGCAGTAGTATGGAAAATACTTCCCGGAGGGGTAAACAGGAAGGCCTGGCCTGCAGGACCGTGGGAGAGAGAAATAACGATAAGAGGCGACAGAGTCAGCTGATATGATGGCGATAAAAATCTTACTTGATATTTATGTCTGAAACTTATCTTTTGAGGGGTGTTGTAAAGATGAAAGTAAAGTGGACATTGGCTGTATTTCTTGTATTGGCAATATCATTATTTTCGGTGCCGGTTTTTGCAGCATCTGACTGGGACACATTTGTTGCAGAGATGGAGAAAAGAAGCAAAATAAAAGACACCGGAGCTGCAATAGTGGCAGACATGCTTGACATTGCTCCGCAGGGAACCGAGGCGGAGCTGTGGGATAAACTTTGGGACGGAGAACCTCGCTGGAGGGCGGCAGCGGCTGTAGCGCTTATCAACAGGATGTTTCCCCAGGGAGATCCGTCAAGGTGGCAGGAAGTATCAGGATTTGCTCCACAGAGCAGAGTACAGCCAAGACAGCTAATGGCAATGGATGCACTGTTTGTAGCCGTAGACTCCCTTAGACAGATACCTGACGGAGTATGGGGCTCAGCATATTTGCTGTACCTTTTCGGTAAGTCGGGAATGGGCAAAGTCATGTTTATTGAAGAGATCCCCGAGGGAATGGATCAGGTTCTGAATGAAGTGATATCGGTCACAGGCCTTCAGGGTGACTGGAGCATAAAAAGGACCAGAGGAAAACTTCCTATCCTGCCTTTCTACCGCGGTTATGTTACCAGAGATACCGCTGATTCAAGAAATATGCAGTATCTTGACGGGTACGGCTCAATAGCTTCGAACGGAAGATATGCGTGGGACAGGGACAGGGGTTATGTATATGAAGTTTTGGAAGACAGTTACGAAAGAGACATCTGGAACAACCCGTAAGGAGCACCTGCTCCTCTTTCAGCGAGAGCTCATGTAATGTTGTTCGAACCATAAGAGAGAACGGAAAGCAGCTTCTATCTGCCTCCGTTCTCCTTTGATATTGTACTTAGTCTTTACCTCCGATAGCTTCAAAGGCCATATCGAATATTCCTGCTATTGTTCCCAGCAGGAGATAAAGAGTTCCCAGGCTGAATATTATAACGCCGCTTTCTGTCGTAAAGAAGAGAGAGTACTGAAATCCCCTTACCATTATCAGATCGTATGCCATGGCTGTTAATCCGGCGAGGAGGAGCATCGTCCAAAATTTGGGCTTCATTCCGCCGCATTTATAAAAGACCCAGAAAATCAGTATGACCGGAGGTATTATTATAAAAGCCCTGCTGCGCGCTGATTCGCTTGCCAAGACCTGGGTAGTCTGAGAGAGAGAGTAAGAGAGCGGCCCCAGTTCAAAACCAACGCCCTTGTTTGCAAATATTTTAGAAAACCTGTCCAGGGCGAACAATGCAAATACCCCGCAGGACCAAGTATCTCGACGAAGCTCTCTTTTCATTGTTTTCCTCCTATTTAAAATTCTTGTAAAAGAAGCTTCAACAGTATATCATCTTAATAGGTAGAGATGATCAAAACAAGAAATATGTTCGAAAAAGTTTGTTTTATGTCGCTTAACGGGGGTGGAAGGATGGAATATGGAGAATATTATAAAAGTTTTGACCCGGAGCCTTACTACAGAGAAAGAGGCTGGCTGATAGGTAGCGGAAAGGTCGGAGGGAAGGCCAAAGGTCTGAGCTTTGCTCATGAGGTCCTGAAGTCGAACGGGATGCTCAAAGAAGTCTTTCTGCCCAGATGTTCTTTCATTATAACGACTTCTGTTTTTGAAGAATTTATGGAAGAGAACAGGCTGTGGGACAGACTCTTGGATCTGAGGGAGCACAGCGATGCTCCTAAGCTCCACAGGATTTGCCAGGAGGCTGAACTGCCTGCAAGTCTTGATGAAGATCTGGAACGTATCCTTGATGTGATCGATACCCCGATTTCTGTCCGTTCATCATCGATACTGGAAGATGATGTCAACCTTTCTTTCGCAGGCAAGTACGCCACAAAATTTGTTGCCAACAGCGGTGACAGGGTCTCGAGAAGAAAAGGCCTGGAAGCAGCGATCAAAGAGGTATACGCTTCAACATACAACCCTGCAGCAAGGGAGTATAAGAGAAAACACAACATACTCTGGGGAGGAGAGCGCATGGGAGTCCTTATCCAACCGATCGCCGGAAGGATGAGAGACAATAAGTACTATCCTGAGCTGGCTGGAGCGGCTTTCTCTCAGGTCTTCAGACGTCCGTCGCCCAGGATCAGAAAGGAAGACGGTGTAGCAAGGATATGCTTCGGTCTTGGCACAAGAACTGTGGACAGGAGCTTTGCACGCACTTTTTATCTTACAAACCCCAATTTAAGGCCCGAAGGCAACAGACCTGCGGAAATAGTCTCACACGCTCAGGAGCAGTTTGACTATGTGGACATAGAAAACAACGCCTTTATGACAGCCTATGCATGTAATTATATTAAGATGATCACGCAGAAGCATAAAATGGCTCAGACTTATCTGCAATGGTTTGATGACAACATGTTTCACTGGCTTCTTGCTGACACAAATAACATGGTAGCACCAAGGGCCGTTTTTACTTTTGCAGAACTGCCACAAAAATGCCCTCAGCTTTTTATAAGGATAAAGAGATTGCTCCAGCTCTTTGAAAAAGAGCTGCAACTGCCGTCAGATATGGAGTTTACCTACGAAAGCGCAGAAGACGAGTTTACTCTTGTTCAGTTGAGGCCTCTGTCAGTCTATGATGACAGGGGTAAGGTAGAGATACCGGAAGTAAGCCCTGAGAAGGTGATCCTGAGGGGGAATCGTATGGTGGCCAATGGCCGGCTGGAGAACATCAGACATATAGTATATGTGGATCCTGAATTATATGGTAAAAACCCTGATTTTTATGATGTAGCAAGGGCGATAGGCGACATTAACGAGAAACTGGACGGAGAGAGGTATCTCCTCGTAGGTCCCGGCCGCTGGGGGAGTTCCAATCCGGTTCTGGGAGTACCGGTACAGTACAGCGAACTCTCAAATTCAGGCTGTCTGGTCGAACTGGGCATCCCGAGCAAAGGGATGGCTCCGGAGCTTTCGTACGGGACACATTTTTTTCTGGACCTTGATGGGGACAACATCCTCTATCTTCCGGTATTTGATGGTGAAAAAGGAAATATATACAACCAGGAATGGTTCGACAGCAGAAGTTGGATATCTACCCACCATCCGGCCGTAAGGCACTACGAGGGTACATTCGATGTCCTGCTTGATGGTGACAGCGAAGTTGGGATCGTGATCGACAAAGGCGACACGGAGGTGAGGGGCAAGTGACCGATCTGGAAAGGATCAGGGAAGAATATTTTTCTTGGGACCCGCACGACGATCCGGAATTTGAGCCGATGATATTCGGCAAAGGGACTATCGGAGGAAAAGGCAGATCACTTCTTTTTGCGCTCAGAAAACTGCGTGATTCAGGAGACCCGCAGCTTTGTAACAGCAAGGTGCCTGAGTCTATCTATTTTGGAATCGATATTTTCCACCAGTTCCTTGAATCAGTACCATCTTTGGATCTCCTGATATCACAAAATGAACCCGAGAGGCTGGAAGAAGTTTTCCTTAAGACACCGCTGCCAAAGATAGTTGCCGAAGCAGTGCGGAATTTCCTGTCAGAAATGCATGACCCGGTGGTAATAAGAAGCAGCAGCAGACTGGAAGATTCAGCCAAGCATTCATTTGCCGGGAAGTATCTCACTACTTTCATGAGCAATGACTCGCCCTCACTGGAAGAGAGGGTAAGTGTCGTAGAACGGGAAATAAGAAAGATATACGCAAGGATATATTTCCCTCAGGCCGTAAGTTACAGGGAAAAACACTGTCTTGGCGACGACGATATGGGGATAATTGTAATAAGGATGTCAGGAAGATGGCATGGCAGATATTATTACCCAACTATAGCCGGAGTGGGATATTCACAGAATTTCCGAAGATGGAACAAAAGAGTCAGGCAGAAAGACGGAGTTCTTAGGATCGTGTTCGGGCTTGGAACCATGAGCACAAAAAGAGGTTATGCAAGAACGATCTCTCTTACCAATGCATATCTCAGGCCTGACGGACAGAATCCGGAAAAAATTGCTATCCATTCGCAGGAAAGATTTCATGTCATCGACAGGGAAAACCCAAACGAGCTTACGACTCTGGACATAAAAAAAGAGTGGCCTCAGCTGATCGAACATCACCCTGATTTTGATGCCTATGCTCAGATATACTGCTATGACTCAGAAGGAGGTTGCCTTTCTTCTCTGGAGAAGTCAACCAAAAAGATAGCGTGCGGCTCAAAAGTTTGCCTGACCTTCGATAATTTTCCCAAGAAATATCCGAACTTTTTTGAAAGGATGAAGAAGACTTTGCCGCTCCTTGAGTCTTCAATGGGGCTTCCCGCGGACATTGAATTTGCATACGAACCCCTTGATGACAGCTTCTGCCTGATACAGTCCCGTCCTTGCTGGTGCCAGACATGTACAGAAGAAGATATGCCAGACCTTGAGGGAAAGCGCATCCTTCTTAAGGCAGACAGGATGGTCACACCGGGGGCCATAAACAATATTCCCTTCCTTGTGTATGTAGATCACAGGATCTATTACTCAAACCCTGATTTCTTCAAGGTGGCCCGGGGAATTGGAGAGATCAACAGCCAGATGAACGGGCAGAAATTCATATTTGTCTCGCCGGGGCGGGTAGGATCGAGCAATCCTGAGCTGGGAGTACCTGTGAAGTACGAAGAACTGACAAACTGCTGCTGTATTGTTGAGCTTGGCATACCGAGGCTTGGTTTTATGCCCGAGCTCTCATACGGAACGCATTTTTTCTCTGATCTTGCAGTGGACAATGTGCTCTATATGCCTGTTTTTGAGGGAGAGTCGAACAACCTGATAGACCAGGATTGGTTCAGTGAGAGAAAATGGGAAGAGGGACCCCATCCTGCGATCAGGATATACAGGGGCAGCTTCTCGGCGTACATGGACGGAGAAACTAATCAGGGAGTAATAATTGACAACAGCTGTACTTCATAGGGACAATAAAAGGGCGGCCTGCAAGACCCGGCCTTGCAAGACCAGGCCTTGCAAGACCGCCCTTTTAGAAAAGTCTCTCAGCCCAGAAGCTTTTCCACTATTGCTCCTGTTTCACCAAGCGCTACAGCGTCTATCTCCTCCGGATCGCATGCCTGCTGTTCCATCTCGCGAATCTTTGCCTTTGCATCTTCAACTTCATTAAGAACCCCTGCGCCTTCATATCCTTCCCTTAAGACCTGGATCTCTTTTTCATCGTTCAGTCTGTCTGTAAGGTATCCGAAGAGGAATGTCGGTGCACTTAGTGCAGCCAGCCGTTTGTCAGAAGAACACCATGGCTCTGCCACATAAGTCGCGTAATTTACTGTATCTTCGATATCTTCATCTATGTCATCCTCAGGCTCAGGGAACTCCCAGATATTGAGAACAAAGAAGGGGACTTCCGGATCAAGAGAGATGGCGTAGCTCACAGCGTCACGGATCTCACCCGGCTCTGCTTCGGTTTCGATCAACGCTATAGCCCGAGCGTGTTCTCCAACCACAGATTCCAGCGGGTCGCTCTCAAGCGTATCAAAGATCTGCCTGTACATCTGAAGATCGAGCATGCAGCGGTAAAGAAGGGTGCGGCTGGGATAAAAGCCTTCGTCATCAAAGTTTGCAAATTCTTTTGCCACTTCAAGAGCTTCTTCAATTTCCTGTTCAGCAAGCAGAGAATAACCCAGGTTCATCATTATCGTGCAGTAGGCTTGAGCGTCACGGTCTTCTTCTATGTTGGGAGGTGTATCTTTTTCGGAGATTATCATCCTTATTCCGGAAAGGGCCTCTCTAAGCATGTCAAGATTTTCGACGCAGCCCTCATAGTCCATCGTCTCCCAAACAGCCAGTTTGCCGTAAGGACTTTCAGGATCGATTTCCAGGATCTTTCCGCCTATCTCAGAGATCTCTTCATCGGTCTCTGCTGTGTCAAGTCTTTCAAGAAGTTGTTCGATATTCATAGTATATTCTCCTTTGAGGGTTTTATCCATGCATTATATAGCAATTTTGCCGAATCTCTTATCAGCAAATGAGGTTAAGATTATACCAGAAGTTTAGAAAGGGGTTATAGGAATTGATCAATGTTAAATTTTTGGATCGTGTGATCTTTATCTTCCTCCTGTTTTTTACTCTTATCTTTAGTTCCATGGCAAGTGCTGACGACGGTGACAGGTACATTGACGTAATATTCTCCGAGGGGACCTCAAGGGATCTGCTGGGGACAGCCATTGTCCGCGGAAAGGATATATGGGTGTCTGCTGATGTCCTGAGTACGCTGGGGCTGCCCTTAACGAAAGGTCCGAATGGAAAGGGCTTTCTTATTGAAGTCAGGGAACCTGCCAAAGTTTTTGGCATTAAGGAACTTGAGAGACTGGCAGGAAGATCCATTGCCCTATACTTCCCCTCGATGGACAATGAAGGGACCTCTTATTTCAATGTAAGAGGGTTGGAACAATTGACAGGGATCGCTGCAGATGAGACAAGCGCAGGTCTTGAACTCAAAAGGATCACTGTCAATACTCCTTTGAACAGGAAAAAGCCTGATCAGGCGTCTCTGAAAGATAAACGGATCACCCTCGCATGGGCCCACATAACAAGGGACAATCCCGATCTTGGAGCGGAAGAACGCATTGACGGACTTGATGTGATCTCCCCGACATGGTTCAACTTAACCGACGGCAGAGGAAACATGGCAAACAGGACTTCAGCAGCCTATGTTGAGGCCGCCCGTGAAAAGGGATACCGGATATGGCCCCTTGTCTCAAACGGTTTCAGTAAAGAGAACACTTCCAGGTTTTTCAACGATACAGCTGCTGTAAATATCTTTATTGCAAGACTTCTCTGTTATTCGAAGCTGTATGGTTTTGACGGAATAAACGTAGATTTTGAAAATGTTGATGCTGCCGACAGGGACAAATATGTGCGTTTTATCTCGCTGCTCAGCGGCTATCTCAAAGGTCAGGGGCTTATCAGCTCAGTAGATGTTCATGTGCCCGGAAACAGTAATCTTTCAAAAAGCCACGACAGGGCAGCTCTTTCGAAGCATGTGGATTACGTGATGCTCATGGCCTATGACGAACATTGGAGGACCTCTCCGAGGGCAGGTTCTGTAGCTTCAATGCCGTGGGTCGAACGTGCAGTGCAGAAAACAATAGAAGAGGGTGTGCCTCCTGCAAAGCTTATACTGGGAGTTCCTTTTTACATGAGAAAATGGGAGGAGACTCCGGCAGGTCAGGGAAAGGTCAAAGTCAGAGGCTCCACCCTCACTATGGCCGAGTCCGATTCGATTATTTCCGAGAGAGGACTCTCCCCGGTATGGTTAAGTGACAAGGGGCAGTATTTCTATTCATATCTTTCAGAGGGAAAGACCTACAAGGTTTGGGTAGAAAACAGGGATTCCATCAAAACCAAGCTCTCTATCCTTGATAAATACCGCCTTGCGGGGGTCGCAGGCTGGAGGAAGGGACACGAGACTCCCGATGTTTGGGATACGATAAGGACTGTAGTAAAGAACAGGTAAGAAAGTTATTCCGGGAAGTTATTTAAAAGATATGCTTATCGAAACACAAGGTTTCAATAAGCATATCTTTAATTTACAAGAAAGCCGGTAAATGTTTTGCTGTAAGGAAGGTCGGTCTGGAACCCAGAGTATTAAATTACCAACCCTTTGCGCCTCCGCCTCCACCTCCGCCTCCGGCAAAACCGCCGCCTCCCATTCCTGAGGATGTCCCGGGGGCAGACTGCGGAGCCATGCTTTGTCCCAGGCTGCTGCCAAGGCTTGATGAGAAATTATACAGGCCCGAACCATTCAGGAACAAATATGGTGAAGGTCCCGAATACCATTCGGGTTTATAACCGGCTTTTGTCAAAACGCTCTCAAACCTGTTGCCCCACGTTTTTGCAACATCAAGTGCAAGCGCATAAGGAAGAAGTTTTTCAAAGAGCTCCGGGGTCTCTTCCGGTGGGTTGAACATTTCAAGCCGCTCTTTTTCTGCTGTGTCCATATAGAGCTTAAGACCCTCCGCGTCGCTCAAAATACTGCTGCCCTTTGCGGTCCTTGAGACCATAAGAGGCCGCATCACAGCAATGACGGCTGCTGAAGCGACGAAAAACACAAATGTAAAGGGGGACAGCCCCTCTCCCCCGAGTGCTATAGCTCCTACCAGACCCACCGCAAGGGCAGGAAAAGCCCTTCCGAGGAACTGTCTTATGTTCTGGCCTCCTGTATTTGCAGCTTTGCTCAGCCTCATTCCCAGTGCAATTATGAGCAGTCCGCAAACTCCGGCCATGAGAGTGTTCAAGGGATATTCCCCGCTGAATGGATAGCTTGCTGCTGTTCCAATTCCATACAAAGCAAGGCCTGGGATCATCTTATCCGTGTTTCTGGTAAAGATGGCGGAGTTTGCGTTTCTGAGATTCCTTGCCAGGCTTCTCATCGCACCTGAAATTATGTCTCCGTTATCTTGTACCAGAGCCACGCTGTCTATGCTTCCCGGAAAAAGCTGCATCATAAGGGCCTCTTCTTCTGGCTGAAGTTTTTCCGGTCCCGTATCTTTTTCATATAGCACAAAATGCCCCTTGCCCTTTCCAAAGAAGGTTTCTTTTCCTTCAACTTCCAGGATCTTAATGGCGCCCTTAACAGCCAGTCCGATTATTGCAGCCGTGAAACCTGTCTGATCGAGCCTCATGTCCCTTACGTACCTCAGAAAAGCGGGTGATGTACCATCGGGTGCGTAGAAAAGCGGGATCACTGTCTTTTTATCCGGATCTTTGCCCCACTTTTTCCAGGCGAACCAGAACCATCCGGAGATCAACGCGAAAGTTGCTGCCGCGATCCCTCCCTGAGCTTTTTCGTTGTCTCTCGCAGGGGGCGGCGGCGGTGTGACCAGTCCTTTTGGCCAGGTGTAGACTACAGTAAAAACCTCTCCCGGCTGAAGTGTCCCGACTGTGAAAACTCTTCCTGAATCCTGGCGTGCTCTGCTGTTATCTCCCTTTGTCCCATACTGGCCCACATACCACTCTATCGTGTTGAATCCCTCTCCGAAACTCTTTCCCGGAAGCGCGACTCTGCATGATGCTTCAAGCACAGGAAAAGAAAAATCTTTTCCTGTTACGTTCCAGTAAAGTTCATCGTGGTCCTCAAAAAATCCTATGTGTCTTTCGACCCGGTATCTTATCAGAAAGGTATGGAGTCCCCTGGATATGATCTTATCCGGGTCACCGATCTTCACATCGACGTTTACCCCCGCTCTCACTGAACTCCAGGGGACATCCTGTCCGTCCAGCGTTATATCTCTTATTTCTAATCCGAGTTCTGTTGAATTGCCTTTTTCGTCCCTGTATTCCACAGGAAGCGATCGAATTATGCCCCTGTTGATGTCGATATTTTCAACGTTGACCAGGATTTCTTCGGTAACTTCGACAGAGCTGTTCTCGTTTATCAATATTTCCGCGTCGAACCTGTTGAAGGTTTCCCTTGCTTCGGTCACCCTGACTCCTGACAATATAGCGAAAACAGCTGCGCACAACAGTAAAGTTATTTTAAAAAGACAGTTTCTGCTGTTCCTCATATTTCCCCTCCCAAAGTATCATAAAATTCTCTCAAAATGAAACTTTCGGGTTTTCTCTTGACTCTTCATCAGCCTCGAAGAACGGAGCTTCTTTAAAACCGAACTGTCTTGCGATCAAAACAGCAGGAAAACGCTGGATGGCAGTATTAAGGTTTCTTGCAGTTCCGTTGTAGTAACGTCTGGACATCTGTATCTCATTTTCGATAGTTCCAAGCTGTTGCTGAAGGTCAAGAAAATTGGTGTTAGCCTTTAGTTCCGGATAGTTTTCTGCAACAGCGAAGAGAGACCTCAACGTCCCTGTCAGCGCGTTTTCAGCCTTGAGCCTCGCTTCCGGATCGCTTCCCGCCTGCATTACAGCGGCGCGGGCGTTGGTTACCCCCTGAAGCGTTTCCTTCTCATGAGAAGCATATCCCTTGACTGTCTCAACGAGATTAGGAATAAGGTCGAAACGTCTTTTCAGCTGTACATCTATGCCGCTCCACCCTTCCTGCATAAGGTTGCGGAGTTTTACGAGGCCGTTGTACGTGGTCATAAGCCATAAACCTATAACTGCAGCTGCTGCCAGTAAATACATCATCATTGTTGATCCCCCTCCTGTTAATTTGATCCATGCAAATTATACCTTTTTTATAGCAGCACTGTGGTATTATTTACAGGTATTCCTTATATTTCTCAAAGGGTGGATATTATGACACTTCGTACAGCCAGATTGATCAACAAGATGTCAAAAGTATTTCTTGCTTCAGCTGTTGTCCTGCTCATTCTCTTTTTTGCCGTCTACATGAAGGGCGGCATTGAATTCAAATATGTCTCACTTCCGGTGATGGCCTGCTTTATAGGCATTACATGGCTGGGTACATCAAAGGCTGCAATAATGGCCCTGGAGCAAGAAGAGAGAATAGAAGGGCCCAAAAATGATAATTAGGCTTGAGGACCAGGCAGGCCAGCTTCGCACAGCAAAAGTCGGATTTAGCTGGACAGTCTTCTTTTTTGGTTTTTGTGTCCCCATATTCAGGGGCGACGCAAAGTGGGCAGTGATAATGTTTGTTGCAAGCGTTCTCACTTTATGGCTGGCAAATATGATTTTCTGCTTTACGTATAACGGGACATATATAAGGGATCTCCTGAGTAAAGGTTTCCGTCCCGCCGATGCAGAGTCCCGTCAGATACTCATTGAAAAAGGATTCATATCGGGCTGATCTAAAAAATATTCCGCGAGAGCCTTTAATTCTTTGCAAGCTCTGTGAGTGCACTGACAGCAAGATTGATGTCGTCTGCTGTGTTGAAATAGCCGGGGGATATCCTAAGTGCTCCTTCAGGGAACGTCCCTAAAGTTCTGTGTGCAAGAGGAGCGCAGTGAAGTCCCGGTCGTGTCTCGATCCCGCAGATGTCGGAAAGGTCACGGGCAAGTTTTGCGTTGTCCATTCCCCTTATGTTTACGGAATAAACCGGAAGCCTTGGGTCGTCAGATCCGGGACCGATTATTCTGAGTCCGTTTATTTTCATTAGTCCCTCTTCAAGCATTTTGCCCAAACGATCCTCATGCTTCCTTATTTTGTCTATCCCTTCATTTTCTATCCACTCTAAAGATGCAAGCAGTCCGGCTATGCCAGGCAGGTTTGGTGTCCCTGCCTCGAACTTGTCAGGCATCTGTGAGGGCTGGAACTCCTCATGAGAAATGCTTCCTGTTCCTCCTTCAAAAAGGGGAGAACATATCTTTGCGAACTCGGGATCCCACACGATACCCCCGGTCCCCTGAGGTCCGAAAAGCCCTTTATGCCCCGTGAAGCATAAGGCAGCTGCTCCGAGATCCTGTGCGCTGATCCCGATTATCCCGGCTGTCTGGGCACAATCCACCACAAGCGGGACATTTGATGTCCTGCACACTTCTGCGATATCCTGAATATTCTGGAGGGATCCGCTGACATTGCTGCAGTGGTTTATTATCGCGATGTCCGCGCCCGCGGAAAGGTTTTTTTTCAGCAGTGCCGGGTCCAGATATCCTTTCAGGCTGCACTGTATGATATTAAGAGCGACACCCTCATTTTCGGCTCTTCTCAGAGGTCTGAGTACGGAATTGTGTTCCATAGAGGAGGTCACAGCTCTCATGCCGGGTTTAAGGAAGCCCTTGATGATCATGTTTATTGATTCCGTTACGTTGGAAGTGAGGGTTATGAACCTTGGGTCGCATTTCTGATAACCGCCGAACAGTTCCGCCAGTTTCTGCCTGCATGTAAAGACATTGTCAAGGCTCTGTATATCCCTCATTGAAGCCGAGCCCCTTGCGACATTTGCGCCTCGGTTCGCTATGAAGTCATAGATAGCGTCAGGTACACACTGGGGCTTTGGCCATGTTGTTGCGGCATTATTAAGATATATAGACATGATCAGCTTATCACTACAGGTTTTGTTGTACCGAAGACTGCCTCTGTTATCTCAAACATGTTGGAGATCACTCCTACCGAAACGTCTTCAGTTATCCCAAAATGTTTCGTGCATGTCCCGCAGACCAGAATGAGTGACCCACGGTCCCTTAGTTCACAGAGATAGTCGTGGCATGATGATCCGCTTACAGCCATCTTCACTGCGTTGTTCATCAAAGCGATCACAGAGGGAGCTCCTTCAGCCTGCACCAGGGTACCCAGGCAGGATTTCATAAGGACTTCTCCGAGTCCTCCCGATTCGGCCCCAATAATGTCAGAAGTGAACATAATGCCTGTTGACCCCTTCTTTTGAGCAGTTGATCCGCCCTCTTTGGACTCAATCTTTGCTTCAAGTACGATGGATTCTTCGCCGTACTCTTTTTTAACCATGAATCCTTTGTTTTCAAGAAATCTTTCAACATTAGATGCTGCGACTTCGTTGTCGACCCAAACGACAAAGGATCTGCATCCTTTTTCAACAGTCTCTTTTGTTAATATTACAGGTTTGGGACAATCCAGCCCTCTTGCGTCAACGATATTCATTTCAGATAGTTTTCCCCTCTTCATGCAATAATTGTATGAACTGTTCTGTGAGATAGGGGTCGAATTTTGTTCCCGCCATTTCACGTAGTTTCAGCTCGACCTCTTCCTGAGTCGGCAGCTTTCTTCCAAGCCATGGCCTGGTCATCTCATTCCATGTGTCAACGATAGCAAAGATGCGTGCGGTCAAAGGAATTGCGCTTCCGCTTAACCCCTTTGGGAATCCTGTGCCGTCCCATTTTTCGTTCCAGCAGTATGGGATCTGCGTAGCAGGGCGCAGTAACTCCACTGACTCAAGGAAATCCTTGGATAATATCGGGTACTTGTGATACTCCCTCAGCTCTACGGGAGATAGTTCGGTAGTTTTGTTGCGTACCGAAAAGGGTATGCCAAGAAGTCCTATCCTGCTGAAAAGGGCACCAAGATACGCATAGAATTTTTCTTCATCCGGCAGCTTAAGCTTATCGCAGAACTTTACTGTCATTTTTGCTGAACGTGGGAGCGAATTCCTAAATTTTTCATCGCCGGGGGAGAAGGCAGTCGCGATGTCCTCAAGAGTTTTGTAGCAAAGGCGGTTTCCTGCCTGAGCGAAACGTTCGTAAACCATGAGGCTGATGCTGTCCATCTTGCTTTTATGCTCCTGCTTGAAATCGTGGTATGCCATGACATCGCTCAAAGTTCTCTGCAGGCTGTTGATCTCGTCTTTTTTAGAATCAACTGTAACCACGCCTTTATGCCCCTTTTCGTCCCTTATCGCTTCGACCTCTCTCTGGAGCCTCTTCATCCTGTTTGAAAACGCATGTTTGAAGAAAAAGTCATAAAGGAAGGAAAGCAGTACAGCAATGACTCCAAATATCAGAAAAAGAAATTGGATCTGTTTTTCAGCAGCTGCAATGTCTTCTTTTTTGTCTATTCCCACGACCCAGAAGGAGGGGGTACCGCTGTGATCCTTTACAAGCATCCTTGCGGATATTGTTGTCGCGTTCTTCTCAGCATCCTCGATCAGGATCAGCGGAAGTTTATCTGCATTTAGCTTTTCGTTTTCTGTCGTTGGTTCTATGGCAAAATTAAAGTGGAGGTTCCTCGAAATATTTGCTATAAGCTTGGGGCTGATTGTCCGAGTGACAATAAGGTTGCCTGCAGTGGGTCCCTGAATGTCGGATGTAAGGATCGGTTTTACTGTGAAAAGTATGGGCTGGTTTTCCTTTAGAACTATCCCGCTTGTACCTGTAGGTCCCGTATAGTCCAAAAGATACCGGTTCTTGGGATCGTCGAATATTGCAACGAATTCGCTCTCAGGGGAGGATGGTTCATCTTCTGAGCTGAAGTCCTTGAAGAGACGTATCATGTTCCCGGTGTCAATGAATATCATTGAAGATATCCCGATCTCAGTCAGAGCGTCCCTGTTGAGGGTCTCTGCGGCGTAATTGGGGTTGCGTCCGTTCATGTAGTCCCAGGTCGCATCAGAATGTGCCCAATTTGCTGCTATGGCTGATAGTGTCTTCGCCTCAGCGTTGATAGATACTACAGCCCTTGATAGGTTTAGGGTGATCCTTTCCCTGTCTGTCTGTTCTGCTGATCGCCTTAGGAAATTAGTGAAAGTAAGGTCTAGCATAAGAAGTATGAGGAGCAATGTGATCCCTAATGCAATCTGAGTTTTTCTGCGCAGTGTCATGAGCAACCCCCCATAAGTGACTTGAATTGTTGATATTGTAGCAGATGACGCTACTATGATAAATCAGGTTCTGAATAATAGATAGACGAAAATAAACATTGGAATAGAAATATCTGTGCAAATTTATCATGGGAAAAATTTTATCGTTGATGAAACGTATTTGTGCATTTTGTTTTATTTGGGCTGGATGAGTGAAACATCGGTGCGAAATCATTGATCAGCGGGAAATTTTAATCACTCCTCCGGCAGCGACATATCCCTCATCAGTATAGATGACGAGTCTTTGACCTGGTGCCGGAGCAAAGATCGGCACTGAGAAGCGAACTGTCAGGCAGGCATGATCGAGGGAGAGGACGCGGCACGGCATAGGGTCTCCTTGGGATCGTATCTTGCCAAGTAAAAGATGACCTTCTCTCAGATAATCAGGTGCCAGTATGTTGACTGATCCTGCTGTTACCTCTGAACGGAAAGCCTCTGACCTTGAAGCTACTACAACAGTATTTGTCTCGGGAACTATCGATATAACGAAGAGAGGATGTTTTGATGCGATGCCTAGCCCCTTCCTTTGTCCCAGAGTGTATCCTTCTATCCCTTTATGTTCTCCCAAAACTTTCCCTGAAGTGTCTGTTATTGGTCCTGGCTGCTGATCGCGGCATATAATGGCCCGGTATCCATCCTCATTTGCAAAGCATATTTCCATGCTTTCAGGACGCTCTGACACTGCGAGGCCTGAAGTCCGTACCAACTCCCTGGTCTCCTCTTTGGACTTAAAGTTCCCCAGGGGGAAAAGTATCCTCGGCATCTTTTTCGCAGGGATCCCGCTTAAAAAATATGACTGGTCTTTTGCTTTATTTGCTCCTGCCGTCAGGTAGTATCTGTCACCTTTTTTGATGATCCCGGCGTAATGGCCGGTCGCAACAGAAAAATCATTTCCAAAGAGCTCTTCTGCGGCTTCCCAGAGTACGCCGAATTTTATCCTTTCATTACAGTCAGCGCAGGGGTTTGGTGTCAGTCCCCGGCTATATGAGCTGCAGAAAGGAAGTATTACATTTTTTTTGAAATCTTCGCTTATGTTTACTGAAAAGTGGGGGATGGACAATTCTTTGCACACAGAAGCTGCAGATTCAGTTGCAGGAGCTTCTTCACTCTCAGCTATCTCCATTGTCATACCTGCAAGGGAATAATTTTCCTTCAAGAGCAAAAGGGCGGCAGCACTTGAATCGACCCCTCCGCTCATAAGTACCAGTGCTTTTTTTGAGGGAGAGTTTTTCCATTCGGAACCATTGAGCATCGATGTTGTTTTTACAATGTATTTCATTCTTATATTTTACATCAAAAGGAGAGTGCCCCATAATATGATCATCAAGAAATCCGATCCATTTTTTCGGGTATACTATAAAGATTCAACCGATAAGATTTTATAGGGAGGTGTCAACTTTGCCTGCAGACCTGGTCGAAAATTTGCAGATCAATTCGGTGGACAGAGGAGGAATAAAAGTGGTCCCTTTCCTAACTTGCCGAAGGTTAGCTTCAGAACTTGGACTGAAGCCCCGTGATGTTGAGATCACAGCGTTAAAAAACGGTATCTGCCCTTCAAGGTATCAGAGAAATATCGGTACTATCGGGATCCAGGGCCAGATAAAACTGCTTGGTTCCAGAGCTGCGGTAATAGGCTGCGGCGGCCTTGGAGGCTGGATCATAGAAATGTTGGCCAGAGCCGGGGTCGGAGAGATAGTGATGATCGATCCTGATATCTTCGATGACAACAATCTGAACCGTCAGCTTTTCTCTACAGAGGAAAACATTGGAAAGCCCAAAGCACTGGCTGCGGCCGACAGGGTAGCAGCTGTCAACAGTGTCGTGGATACCTTTGCATGGGTTACGTTCCTGGATGAAAAAAACGGAAGAGAACTCATTGAAGGTTCTTCAGTAGTGATAGACGCACTTGACAATAACAGGAGCCGCAGAAATGCCTCAATAGTTTGCCGTGAGCTGGGGATACCTTTTGTCCACGGAGCCATTGGAGGTATGTTCGGGCAGATCGGTGTCTTTTATCCGGGAGACAGACCATTGTGGGAAAATGACGACGTTCCTGACAAAGGGGTCGAGACAGAGACGGGTAATCCACCTTTTACTCCTGCATTTATCGCTTCCCTGGAGGTCTCTGAGGCTATCAAGATACTGGCAGCTACGGGAAAAGGCTTAAAAGGTGAACTTTTATGGTTTGACATGACTGACCTTGGATCACAGAGGATCAGGATATGTCAGTCGGAGGAGGACTGAATCAACGTCAGTTAAAGGATACTGGATCTGTTTTATCAATAAATGCTATGTTCAACGTCATAATATGGGGTGAGGGATATGTTTAACATGCTACTTGATGCACATTTTGACGTGCTCCTTGATGTCCTGAGCTACAGGAAAAAAGGGGAACGGAAGGTCCTTGAAAGAAGGCATTTTCAAAATTTAAAAGAAGCAGGAATAAGTACGATCATATGTTCCCTTTATATTTCGGATATTTTTCTGCCCGAGGGTGCCCTTCGAAACGCTTTGGATCAAATATCAGCGTTGAAGGAAGAACTGGAAGAATCGCGAGAGCACTTTTCCCTCTGCAGAAATTCGTCTGAAGCGAAAGCTGCTTCAGAAAATGGCAAAATTGGATTATTTCTTTCTCTTGAAGGAGCTGAACCTCTGGGCAACGACATCTTTCTTCTTAGAACTTTTTATGATCTGGGCGTAAGGCTTGTCGGACTTACCTGGTCAAGGAGGAACTATGCCGGTGACGGCAGCAGCTTCGACCCTTCAGATGCGCCCAGACATCCCGGGGGCCTTACTAAATTTGGAAGGGAACTGGTCATGGAAGCTCAGAAGATGGGCATGGTCATCGACGTGAGCCATCTGAACGATCCTGGCTTTTATGAGGTCGCAGAGTTGATGAAGACTCCATTTATAGCTTCGCACTCAAACTGCAGGGCGCTGTGCGGATCAGCGAGAAACCTCAAAGATGACCAGATAAAGATGATAGCAGAATCAGGGGGCGTTATCGGACTTAATGCATATTCACCATTCGTATCGGATAACGAAACTGATCGAAATACAGATAAGTTTTTTGAACATCTTCAGCATATAACCCAAGTCGCGGGGATAGATAATGTGGGATTGGGTCTGGATCTGTGTGACTGTATAGTATCGCTCAGCATGGGGAATGACGACAGCCGGCAAAAGGATCTCTTTACTGACCATCTGGACGCAGCGAGACGATTTATAGTACCTTTGAAGAAAAAATTGAGTCCCGCAGATTACTGTGCTTTTACAGGAGGGAACTTTATGCGAGTCATTGAAAGGGTGCTGGAATAAATGGAGAAAGAATACGTTTATCCTGCTGTTCTGGCCTTCGGTTATGACGGAGGCAGGCTCTGGGCTGCAAACTTTGTCGGTCTGTCAGGCTGCTGGGTAGAGGGAGAGGACAGGGAAGATGTGATAAAAAGGGCTCCCGAAGTTTTAAAAGAGTATCTGAAGTGCTGCATTGAAGCGGAGTGGCCTATCCCCGGACCGCCGAAAACTGATGATCTTGAAGCGGTGGATGTGGGTGAAGTAATAATAGTTAAGTGCAGAATATAAACGAGATCCGCCCTAAAAAAGGCGGCTCTCGTTTATATTCAAAATATAAGATCGAAATTAGTATCTGAGGCCGAATATGGGGTGAAAGATCCTCTCGTCATGGAGGAACTCAGCCTGTTCTTCAAGATGTCTTTTCGCATCTGCCTCGAGCGCTATGGCAAGAGCGGAAGCGAGGACATGAGTCAGAAAGAGCGGTCCTATTATACTGCTTCCGAAAGTTGGACTGTTTGCAGAGACGAAAAATGAAAGTTCTGCAGTCCTGCATACAGGAGCAGCCGCGCTGTCAGTTATGGTAACTACCTTGGCTCCGTTTTTGTGAGCCATCTCGACTGCTTCTGTAACTTCCACAGCATAGCTGGGAAGCTCACATACCACCACGAGGTCATCCTCCCCTATGCACCTGGCCTGTTCCCACATTGAGAGGCTGCTTCTGTGTACAAAGACAGCTTTTCTTCCCATTACCGACAGGCGCATTTGGAGGAGTTCAACTACAAGGGATGAAATTCCCCATCCAACACAGTAAATAGTGTTTGCAGACCTTACCATCTCACAGAATTTCTCTGTGTCCTCCGGTGACAGCTGTGCCATGGTGTCATCAAGGTTGGCATGCTCTGCCCTGTAAAGGCTGTCCGGGAAACTGTCTCCGCTGCTTACCGCCCTGGCAAGAAGGGCGGCCGGATTGATCTGTTCCAGGATGGCCTTCTGAAGACAGCTCTTAAGCTCGGCGTAACCCGAGAAGCCAAGCATCTGTGCTACCCTTACCAACTGTGCCTTTGATACTTTAAGTTCTTCTGCGATATCTCCTATTGAACGAAAAGATGCTTCACGCATGTTTGCGAGAAGATATTCTGCTACACGCCTTGCTTTGTTGGGCATCGTATGTGCCCTTTCCATAAGCAGGTTCTGAAGCTGTGTACTATCCATCTGGGAACACTCCTTGTTGTTGGTCAACTGCGATGTTCATTTCTGAACTTTGTTACAAGTTTAGTCTTATAAAATAAGTTTGTCAACATTAGTCCACTTTTTGCAAAGTTAGTTCAGTGAAAATACGTAAAAATTAAAAATAGAATAGAAATCAACAACCAGAGGGTCCGAAATATATCTTCGGGCCCGGTCCGGAAATTTTAAAGCATTATGTTTTTTTGTGGATCAAGGTCTAAAGGGGATCCCAGTTGCCTTCATTTCTGTCTCGCAGTATGGGACATTCAATAAGTCCGTATTTTGCGGTCTTGAGGCAGGCGTTGCATGAAATGCACGCAGTAGGTCTGGTGTCTTCTTCAAGCCACCTGTTTATCAGGTCCGGTTCGGCGATGAACGGACGGCTCAGCGCAAGGAGATCGCAAGTTCCGTTGTAGATCAGTTCAGCCATCACAGGCAGGCTTCTGAGTCCCCCTGTAAGGATTATTATCTGTCTGTCGGATGCGTGTTTTTTTAACTCGGCTGCATATCCCGCGAAAGGAGCCTCAGATTCTCCGGCCGACACTCCGAGAACACTGGGGGAATTCATTGCCCCTGAATAGCTCGTGCCGGAAGAAACATTTATCCCGTCTGCCCCACTTTGCAAGAGAGCTATGGAAAGAGCTGTCCCCTCTTCGGAGCCGTAACCATTCTCTGTCCCCTCCGCCATGCTTATCTTGAACCAGATGTTGAAGCCATCTCCTACTGCTTGTCTTACAGATGCCAGGATCTCATAAAATATCCTGGACCTGTTTTCGAGTGATCCGCCGTATTCATCATCTCTTTTGTTTATTGAAGGGGACAGGAACTGAGTCAGAAGGAATCCATGACCTGCATGTATCTCAACCCCGTCGGCCCCGCCCTTTTTTGCCCGGAGCGCAGCTGCGGCGAAATCCTCTGTTATTTTTCTGATGCCGTCCTTTGAAAGGGGATCGGTCTCAAAATCACATCCGGGATGAATACCTCCGGAAGGCGAAAAAGATTTTGACCCGAGTGCCACTGAAGCCTCGCGCTGTCCTCCGCCGTGGCAGATCTGAACAATAATGTTGGAACCAAATTTATGTACTTCTTCAGAGAGCCCGGCGACATCATTAATCCTTTCATCGGTATGAAGTCCCCATTCTCCTTTAAAGGACTTACCTTCAGGACTTATGTACGCCAGGCCGGTGATAAGTGTGCCTGCACCACCCGCAGCGATCTCAGTGAGTCTTTTTATCTCGGCGATGGAAATTTCTCCCGTAAAGTCATCGGCACCGCCAAGATGTGTGGCAGAACGGACGAATCTATTGTTTGCCTTAAAATAAGGGCGTTCGAATCCGTAGAAGAGGGAATGAATCTTTTCTGCCTTATCCATAAACAACTGTCCTTTCATAAAAAAACTGGTAAATAATCTATATCAAAAAATATGCAGAAGACAGCGTAATTTCTGCAATTTAAAATCTTTATTGTTTTACGCTCCGGGTCTTTTATTTAGAAAAGAAATGGATCAGTGTCAGAGAATTTTTCTGGCAGGAGGGAAAAAGGAGAGTTTTTCTGAAACAGCAGTTGTTGTTGTACCGGTAAGCTCAGCCAGGCGCATGAGCCCGAAGCAGCCATGTCCCGTAAACTTTGAGATGTGTTCTTCCGGAATGATCCACGGTCCTGTCCAGTTGGTCCGGGTCAGTTTCCTTACCAGGGATTCAGATGCGATCATCTCTCCGAGTGCCGGATGATGCGGCCCTCCTTTGACCTTTGATGCAAGCAGCTCTGATTCCTGAAGGCCGATCCTGATCGGATTGAACCCAAAAGAGACTGCGCAGTCAATAAATAGTCCGCCCCATTCTATAGCCTGATCCAGGGTAAGAGGTTTATATGTGCCATTTGTCATCATATTCTCAAGTTTGGTTCCCTCCAGGACCAGGCAGGGGTAAAGCCTCAGATCCCACGAGATAGGCCCCTTGATCTCTGCCAGTATTTTCAGATCTGATATGCTGCTCTCTTTTGTCTGGCCCGGGAGACCTATCATCATCTGGACGCCAAGGGGAAGTGACTCGTCCATTATGGTTTTTATGTCTTGAATGACAGCCTGAGGGTCAGCCTCTCTTTTGCATAAATTGAGAACGTTCGGGTCAAGGGAGGGTACACCAAGCTCAATACATGCGATAGGGTAAGCTTTTATAAGGTTTCTCATTGAAGTATCGCTGAGGTCACCGGGGTATGTTGAAAAACGTATCCTGCTTCCCTCCGGGGCACAGTTTACCACTGAATCAAGATAATCTTTGACCTTTGAAATGCCGAACCTGCAGAAAGACCCCCCAAAAAAGCATACCTCTCTGGGGCCGTCCAACTCCTTTAAGACAGACGAAACATATTCAGGTGATGGGATATCCGCAGCGCCTGTAATTGTGCTCTGGCTGCAGTAAACGCATCTTCCTCTGCATCCTCCGAAAGGAAGAAAGAAAGGAAGCTTTTTCATCGAATTTATCAGGCCCAATCGGAATAATCCCCCTCGCTCCATTCGGGCCAGAGAGCAGCCCAGGCAAAAGTGTCAGCCCTGTTTTCAAAACTTTCCATTGATTCGAAGGTATGAGTCCAGAATCGGCATCCTTTTCGGTGATTTAAAAGGTGGTAGGTCTCATGGAAAACCGCAAACCTCCTCCATATCAAAGGAAGGGCTGAATTTACATAAATGCGCCCTCTTTTGCCGCGGACTATGTGGATTCCCCAGACACCGGCAGGAAGGGGTTCAAACATAAGTTCAAGGGAGAGGCCTGTGACCTCTTCCGCCTTTGCCAGTATTTCGAACTCACTCAGCCTTTGCCATTCAGTTCCTTCTCGGATCGCCCAATTGGGTATCACTTCGGGAGGAGAGGGGATAGATTCACAAATATACTCGGTACCGGGGTTATTTTGCTGAAGCATCCTCAGTTTCCCAGTCGTCAAGAGCCGCCTCGATAAGACGATAGACCCTTTTTAGTTCCTGATCAGTGAGTTTTTTGCTGCGGTACCATATCTCAAGCTCTCCATTGTCCAGCATTGACTCAAGCTGGACCCTTCCCGGGTTGTCAGGAGAGGCAAAGTCCATCAGCAGGTCTGTCACATCCACATTGAGAGCAGGTGCAAGTCTCTGGAGAAGTTTCATCGACGGCAGTCTCCTGTTGCTTTCAAGAGCCTGTACGTATATCCTGCTGACCTCGACCTTATCAGCAAGTTTTTGCTGAGTAAGGTTCTGCGCCTTACGCAATGTCTTAATCCTGTTGCCAAGACTCATAAAATATCCACCCTTCCTTTACATTATGTGCAATAAAAGAATACAACATTTTTTTATTGTTGACAAGTAGGTTTAGTTATCAGATCCAGATAAATCGAACAGCACAGCAGATCCGCTGCTCCGCCAGGGCTGATCCTGGACCTTAAGAATTTTTGTTCAAGGTCTTCCACCGGAGTGTAGTCCTCTGACAGAGGGTCAAATTTTTCAATAGTCTCTTTTACCATATCCTTATAGTCATTCTTCCAGAAGTCATAACCCCCCCGATGGATCACGTTGCTGTCTTCGCAGTTGTACATTATTGATAAAAGAGCGGCAATGTGCGAGCTGTTCATCGATGCTCCCATCGAGGATGTCCGTCTGAGTTCAGGAATACCATGCTGAAGAATTGAAGGAAAACCTTTTTCAGCCTCTCCTCTTGCTCCGGTTATTCCGTGCATTAGAAAGAGCCTCTCTCCGTTTGTCAGATTTCCTGATGCGCTTTTTTCGGAAAGAGATCCCAGCTCTCTGGATGTCAGTCCATCAACGGGTGCTGAAGCGTAAGATGCAATTTTTTCAGGAGTAAGTTTATTTCTGGAATATATGCAGTATCCTGCTCCGTATAAAAGCAGTGATAAAAGGAATATCAGGCCTTTATGGGTGTTTATGCCTGAGGTGGAGGCAAACATTTTTTTCTCCATCTCAACGCCAATATATCTCAGGCGTCCCAGAGATACTGAAGGCAAAGTTCCTGATAATCCGATCAATGCCTGGTACTCCCAGAAAGGTTCTATCGCCTGCGCACTGTTGACAAATGTCCGCCATGTCATATCTAAGTGGCAGCCGGGGCCAAGAGGGTCCACCAGCCCGGGCTTGGGTGCTGTCGCTATTTCCTCCGCGACAGCTTCAGCTGCAGCCTGCCACAATATCGCCTGAGAGAGGTGCTTGACTTGTCTATTCAAGTGACGGATACTTTCAGTGTATGCACAAAAATAAGAGGGTGGCCCGGGTCTATGCAAGATGTTACCTCCGTGTTCAAAATGTACCTCTCTACATTAACCCAATTCGTTGTCTCCCGCAAGCGTGTGCTGTTGTCGTTTTTCGTCCTGTTTGCATTTGTCGTTTTTCTTTCCTTCCCATCGGTCGTGTCTGTCTGTATGAAGGATGTATCGGAGAAATGGAACGAAGGCTGGCATGCATGGCGTAATGATGATCCGGAGGCAGCATTAAGGTATTGGACAGAGATCGGCATATCGGGAGATCTTACCGTAAGGCCGTCCCGGATCTATTACTGGAAGATCAGGGCAATGGAAAGATTGGGGATGTACGCAGAAGCAGAGGTCCTGAAGACAGACCTTGCCAAAAAGTATCCGTTTGACTTTTATACATTTTTGTTTTTTAATGACGGAGGAGCGAAAATCTCAAACCAGGCCAGCAGGATCAGGACAGAAAGCCTTTTCTATCCCTGCCCCTGGGAAAAAGAAGTATCTGATGCCGCTGAGCGGACAGGTATCCACGACGTTATGATATGGTCTGTCATGAGACAGGAGAGCAAGTTCAGAAAAAACGCTGTAAGCAGGTCCGGTGCTTTGGGACTTATGCAGCTGATGCCTTCTACAGCAAAAGATGAGATGACAGCTCTTGACATCCTCTCTTTGGAGTTCACTGACCCGGAAAAGAACATTCTCCTGGGAGCAAGCTATTTTGCACGCCTCTCACGTAAATTCAAACAAGACCTGCCCAGGGTCATAGCGGCGTATAATGCCGGAATGGTGCCTGTAATAAGATGGAATACACTTTCAGCAGGCGACTGGGTGGAGTGGATCGAAGAGATACCCTATTCAGAGACGAGGGAATTTGTGAGGTCAGTGCTTCAGAACAGGGAGATGTACAGGATGATCGCCGGCAAAAATAATGATCTTCCTATATCTGTTTTAATTTCAGAGAGACCAATGCCTGTTGAGAAACTGGCTTCGGTCAACAGATAATAATTATCGATATTCATTGATATTAAATACAGCAAAAAGAGACGAGGTCGGTCAAAATTGTGCATTTTAAGGGCATCAGAAGATTTCGATCCTGTGGAGGCTGTAAACAGGTATCTTTCAGCCTCGGGATTTGAGGGCAGGATATTCCATACAGAACAAACTATATTCACTGTTTCAGATGCATCCTCCGCTGTAGGGGCCCCTGAAGAAGAAATACTCAAGAGCATACTTCTTAGGGTAAACAGGGGGCAATACTTTGCTCTTGCTCTGATGTCAGGGGTAAACCGTGTCGACACAAAAAAAATCAAAAAGATACTGGGTGTCTCCCACGTATCTTTCGCCGGTCCGGACGAGTGTTCCAACTGGTCCGGGTTCAAGCCCGGCGGAGTTCCTCCTGTTGGGTATCCCGAACAGCCAAAGACGCTGCTGGACGAAGATCTTTTTAAATATTCCGAAGTTTGGGCCGCAGCCGGGACCGATCACGAATTTTTCCCGATATCCCCTGAAGAGCTGATGAAGATAACAGGGGGAGAAAAAGCTGACATCAAAAAGTGAGGCATTGGGTCGATCCAAAGCAAGCATTGTTGATGATCAAAAATGACCGTCCCGTAGTAACTCTCTTTGATTATCTTTTCCAGCTAAGGGCAGCTATCTTTTCGATCTGAAAGTTCAGGAGGGTCTCTGTTTTTGGGGGTTTCCCCTTTGCGAGGCTGTTGAATTCATTGAGCATCCTGACGTAGGCCAGTCTCTTTTCGGGTGTAAATTCTCCCTGTATCCCTGCCCGGAGCAGTATGCTCAGCTGCCTGTAAACGTCAGGTACAGGTACGAAAGCAGGACCTTCCGGCGTCATCCTTATGGTGTAGATAAAAGAATAACTGTCGCGGCCGCGTAATGAATCTGTCTTGTCGTACGTAGGAATGGCAGGAGAGACATATACGGCTGTTCCCTTAGGCACAACCAGCTTTGCGGGGACAGCGTCCCATCTTGTGTATTCGTAAGGTGTGATGAATATGTGCGCCTTTGGCGACCAAGTGGTGACCCCTATCCAAAGGTGGATCCCAGTGCCCTCAAAGTTTGTGAAGGATGTCCTCCACAGCAGATCTTCTTTGTCATCCTGGTCAACTTTAGAGAGGAATATGCTGTCTGAGACATAAGAGAGGCCGTCAAGCTGTTCTATCTGCTTTACCCCCGCAGGAGTCCTCAGCCATGCCGATGTGACTTCACCCCGGTTTTGTTCGAGGATCAGAACTATCGGGAAATTCCCGACTCTGAGAGTTCTGAGATTTGCACCGCCCTCGGGGATCTCGTTGCCCGGCACGATATAAATGATCAGTGCAACGAAGAGTGCCATTGCGGGCATTATCCAGATCAGATAATTACCTGGGAAATTAGAAGCTGATCTTTTTCTCGGGTCGTTTGCAGTCCCATCTATGTTTTTCATTGTTATATTATCCACTCCATTTTTTCTATAGGGAGAGCGCCTATCATTTCGTCAAGAGTTTTCCCTGTTACCGGATGCCTGAACAGTGGAGCGATCTCTTTCAAAGGTATCAGGACGAAGGCCCTTTCATGCATATGTCTGTGGGGAACTGATAGGTCAGGTGTCTCAATGATCAGTTCGCCTATTGCTATTATGTCGATATCTATCTCACGCGGTCCCCATTTTATCTTCTTGCTGCGGCCAAGTTTTTTTTCAATGTTTTTGACCGTACTGATCATTTCTTCCGGAGTCATCTCAGTTTCGGCGCTTATGCACATATTGAGGAACCTTGGCTGATCAGTGAGACCCCAGGGAGAAGTCTCCCATATTTTACTTTTATCAATGATGCAAAAACCGTTGTGTTCAAGTTCAGAAAGAGCTTTTGTCAGCATGTTGAGCCTGTTGCCGGTATTTGACCCCAGAGACATCAAGACTTTGTTTTTTTCAGGCATAATCAGCATCTCTTATTGCTTCTGCCATCATTACCGCTTTTTTGTTTTCCTTAGTGTCATGTACTCTTATTATATCTACCCCTGACCAGGCGCAGAGAGATGAGACCGCCAATGTCCCTTCAAGTCGCCCGGAAGTATCATTGCTGTCGGTTGCCCTGCCGATGGATCCCTTCCTGGAGGCTCCGACAAGGATCGGCTTTGAATGTATTCTTAAAGATTCGATGTGTCCGAGGAGGAAAAGGTTTTGGTTGTGATCCTTTGCAAAACCTATCCCCGGGTCAATGATGATCTTTGAGCTCTCAACCCCAAAGGAGTAGGCTGTTTCTATTTTTTCCTCGAAAAATTCATTTATCTCCCTGAGAAGATTACTGTAAGTGCACATCGCACCCATAGTCTGGGGAGTTCCCCTCATGTGCATTATTACCAGCATGGCTCCAGAATCGGCTGCTGTCTCTGCTATCCCGGGTTCAAACGAGAGCCCGGAAATGTCGTTGATGATGTCCGCCCCTGCTTTTAAAGCAGACTCTGCTGTCTTTTTTCTGGTCGTGTCGACTGAGATGGGCATCAAAGGAAGATTTCTTCGGATCTCTTTTATTGCAGGGATCATGCGGTCTATCTCTTCAGATTCGGAAATTCTTGAAGCCCCCGGTCTTGTGGATTCCGCACCGAGATCAATAATGTCAGCTCCGTTTTCAGCATGTTCCAGCGCAAGCGCTAAAGCTGTATCTATGTTTCCGTAAGTCCTGCTCTCCTTGTGGAAAGAATCATCGCTCAGGTTGATGATGCCCATCAAGAGGGTCCTCGCGCCGAACATCAGGTCGCTGCCGGAAGGAAGCGATATTTTTGAGGTCTTTCTTGAAAATGAATCCAGAGCACACCTCAGGGCTTTTACGATCTCGGGGAATCCCCACCAGGACATCATCTCAAGTTTGTCGGCAAGAAAGGATACCTGTTTGACTGTGCCGAATATCATTACGTCGCTTTTTTCTACCCTGCAATCTATGGCATGGGCATGAACCGCGGCGTCTCCTCCCCTGGAAAGCATTTCCTGTTTGATTACATTCGCGGCTCTGACATCGACGCAGGAAAGGTACAGGACCCTGATCTCCCTCCTGTTGTCAAAGAAAGGCAGGCTCCTCATGTCTGCTCCTATGGCATGAAGGGAGTCAGCCAGTTCTTTTGAGTCTCTGAACTTTATCTCGTAGATCGCCATGTACTGCCCTTCCTACTCAAACTCCTGGATCAGAGGGAGGTCCTTCATGTGTTCTGAATAATTAAGTCCCATGAGGCAGAACCCATGAATGTCGTCATGTGTCAAAAGGCTGTAAGATCCGGTATCCATATGCAGTCTCCAGAATCTGGGCTTCTCTATGCCGATAGCTCCCGAAAGGAGCGGTTTAAGTACGCCTCTGTGCGAAACGACAGCAAAAGTCTCACCACGGTGCTTCTCGATAAGGCGCTGAAGTCCTGAGAGTGACCGTTCCATCACCTGATCCAGAGTTTCTGCACCTTCAAGTATAAGGCTCTCCGGGTCGTTGATCCAGGTGTTCCACAACAGAGGATCGCTCTCGGCTATGTCACTTTTAAGTCTGCCCTGCCATGGGTCAAGTTTTATGTTGTTGAATGAATTATCGGAAGAAAGCCCGCATCCGCAGCTCTCGCTGATCATCTCCGCGGTAGAGAAGGCCCTTTTCAGCGGGCTCGAATAGACATAAGTCAAATTTTTGCCTTTCATTGCCGTGGCAAGTGCTCCGGCCTGTGCAATGCCATTGTTGTTAAGGGGGAAGTCTACGCGTCCCCTTACTCGGTTTTCCCTGTTGCCGGCGCATTCGCCATGCCTTATCAGATAAATGGAGGTTTTTGCCATTGGTCCCTCTTGGGTTTATTGTCATATAGACAGATTTTCAGATCACTGATCAGTCATTCGGAGTTTATTATACATTATTGACAGCCCCTTCTATAAAAAACTGAGACAGTATCTATCAGTAAAAAGTACTATATAAATAATCTGACCTGTCTTGACATTTGTGCGAAGCGCTGTTATTCTTGTCCCGTTGTAATTGAATTAGCACTCGTGATACGAGAGTGCTAACAAGGCAGGAAGTGAAACCTTTGCTTACAGAAAGACAGTTGGAAGTAATGCTTTCCGTAGTATATGAATACATTAGAAGCGGTGAAAGTGTCGGCTCCCGTACTATTTCAAGGCGCTATCTTACAGGGCACAGCTCTGCCACTATCAGAAACGAGATGTCTGACCTGGAAGAGATGGGTTTCCTGAAACAGCCGCACACTTCTTCAGGCAGGATCCCTACAACGCTTGGTTACAGGCTGTATGTCGACTCTGTTCTTCAAAGGGTCGATTCTTCAAAGTACAGCAAAGAGTGGATCAAAAGTCTCGGTGAGCACCACAAAGGAATTGAGGGTGCACTGGAATCAGCTTCCGACATCCTCAGTCGCGTGTCAAACTATGTGGGAGTGGCTGCCGTAACACCATTGGACAAAGTCAAATTCCAAAGAGTCGATTTTGTGCGGCTGGGAGAGAGAAGCGTATTACTGCTTGTGGTCCTTCAGGGCGGACTTGTCCATCAAAAAGTGATCAACCTTCCATGGGATATGACTCAGGAATATCTTGATGACCTTTCGAGAAGGATAAATGTTTTTGCCGGATGTGAGTGGACTGATATAAAAAGGTCCCTGAAAGCTTACATAATGGAAGAACTTCAGGATTATAAATCTGCATGTGCAGCTGCTTTGCGTGAGCTTGAGGGAATAATGATCTCTCCTTCAATAAAAGCATTTACAGGCTCTATGAGCCACATGCTTAATCTTCCGGATTTTCAGGACCTTGGCCGAATACAGGCATTATATGAATTCCTGGAACAGGAAGAGGGAATGGCTGAGCTTGTAAAAAGCTGTTCCAAAGAGGGGATCAATGTTGTAATAGGAGAAGAAAACGAATCTCCGGCTATGAAAAGATCATCTCTTGTGGCCGCGTCGACTGTATGCAATGGTCAAATGACAATGATAGGAGTCGTGGGGCCTGAGAGAATGGACTACGAAAAGGTGATCTCAACTATAGATAAAGTACTTCGGACCATGGATCCGGGGCCCGAAGAGGAGGCTGAATAGAAGATGCACAAAGGCGATAAGGCTAAAAAGGTACAAAATGGCACGGAGAACGAATGTATTGAAAAAAAAGAGAAAGTATCACCGGCTGCGGAAGAAATGATCTCCCCCGGAAATGATCAGGAGAATTTACTCGAGATCATCGAAAAAATGAAGCAGGATATAAAAACCCTGACCGAAGATGCTGCCAGGGCAAGGGCTGATTATTACAACCTCAGGACAAGGGTCGAAAGGGACAGGGAGAAAAACTGCAGACTTGCAGCAGAAAGATCTATCGAAGAGCTTTTGCCAGTCTTTGAAAATCTTGAGAGAGTCTGCTGTGCGATAGATGATGAAGAGAGCAACCTGTACAAAGGAATGACCATGGTCACAAAGCAGTTTTATAAGGCCCTGGAAAATCTTGGCCTTGAAAGAATTGAGACCGAGGGTGAATTCGATCCCTCAGTTCATGAAGCTGTTTCGATAGAGCCGGTTGATGACGTATCAAAAGACAATTGTATAATAGGCACGCTGAGAAAGGGCTACAGGCTTGCGGGCCGCATTATCAGAGCACCCCAGGTGAGAGTTGGCAAATACACTGACTGATCTTTTTCAGGATAAGGAAACAAGTGAAGTAAAAAAATAAAATATAAATTATTTCAAAGGTGGAATGAATTATGGAAAAAATCATAGGGATCGACCTTGGTACAACAAACAGCTGTGTAGCAGTAAAAGAGGGAGACAATGTTACAGTTATACCAAACCCGGAAGGCGGACGTACCACTCCTTCGGTAGTTGCCTTTACTAAAGACGGCAATGAAAGACTGGTCGGACAGCTTGCAAAAAGACAGGCAATAGTAAACCCTGACCGCACCATAATATCGATAAAGAGAGAAATGGGAAGCGATCACAAGATTACTATCGACGGACAGAAATACACCCCTCAGCAGATATCCTCCATGATACTGCAGAAGCTTAAAAGGGATGCCGAAGAATACCTGGGTACTACAGTTACAAAAGCAGTTATCACATGCCCCGCATATTTTACAGATGCCCAGAGACAGGCTACAAAAGATGCAGGGACGATCGCAGGGCTTGAGGTCCTGAGGGTAATAAATGAACCTACCGCAGCATGTCTTGCTTATGGTGTCGACAAGGAAGGAGACCATAAAATTATGGTTTTCGACTTGGGGGGAGGAACCTTTGACGTTTCAATACTTGACGTTGGTGAGGGAGTTTTCGAAGTTCTTTCAACCTCAGGGGACAACAGGCTTGGCGGAGACGATTGGGATTCTAAAGTGGTCGACTGGGTCGCAGATGAATTCAAAAAGACAGACGGAGTGGACCTGAGGAAAGATAAAATGGCAGCACAGCGTCTTCGTGAAGCCGCTGAAAAAGCGAAGGTAGAGCTTTCATCAATGGCAGAGACCTCTATTTCACTGCCCTTTATCACAGCAGACCAGAACGGCCCCAAGCACCTTGAAATGACACTTACCAGGGCAAAGTTCGAAGAGCTGACGAGGGATCTTCTTGACAGGACAGTTCAGCCGGTACGCACCGCTTTGAAGGATGCAGGACTTCAGCCCTCTGACGTTGACAAGATACTTCTTGTCGGAGGCTCGACTCGCATGCCGATGGTCCAGCGAAAGGTCAAGGAGCTGCTCAACAAAGAGCCTACAAAGGGGATCAATCCGGATGAATGCGTTGCAGTCGGAGCAGCTATCCAGGGAGCGATACTTTCAGGAGAGCACAAGGGCATAGTCCTTGTCGACGTAACGCCGCTCTCACTGGGACTTGAAACACTTGGCGGAGTATTTACCAAGATAATTGAGAAAAACAGCGCCATCCCTGTCTCCAAGAGCCAGGTGTTCACAACGGCCGCCGACAACCAGCCTCAGGTCGAGATACATGTCCTCCAGGGAGAGAGAGCCATGGCAGGCGATAACGTATCGCTCGGCAGATTTTTCCTTGACGGCATAGCGCCTGCTCCAAGAGGCATCCCTCAGATAGAGGTGACATTTGACATCGACGCAAACGGTATAGTCAATGTAACTGCCAAGGACAAGGCCACAGGCAAGGTGCAGAATATCACGATACAGTCCTCAAGGCTTACGGATGAAGAAATTGATAAAATGCGCCGCGATGCCGAAATGAATGAGGGAGAAGACAAGAAAAAGAAAGAGCTTGTCGAAGCCAGAAACGAAGGGGACAGTGCCGCATACAATGCTGAAAAAGCCCTGAAGGAACTTGGCGATGAAGCTACACCTGAAGAAAAGGCTGCTGTTGAAGAAAAGATCAAAGCACTTAGGGATCTTCTGACAAGCGAAGACACTTCGGCGATCAAATCTGCCGTTGAAGCTCTTATGAACGCGATGCATCCTATCTCACAGAAAGCATATGCAAAAGCGCAGGCAGCACAGGATACTACAGCAGGTGCAGAAGCAAATACAGATAACGGAGACTCAAACGACGGAACTACGGTAGATGCAGAGTTCCATGAAGAAGACAATAAATAACGAGAGGTGAGGCGCTGATGGCTGCTCCCGGCAAAAAAGATTATTACGAAATATTGGGTGTTGGGCGGGGAGCCTCGGCCGACGAAATTAAAAAGGCGTACCGTAAGCTGACCCGGAAGTATCATCCGGATGCTAACCCCGGAGACGCAGAGGCAGAGAAAAAGTACAAAGAGATCAACGAGGCCAACGAAGTCCTCAGCGATCCCCAGAAAAGGACTCAGTACGATCAGTTCGGGTACGTCGGCGACATGCCGCCCGGAGGTGATTTTGGAGGCTTCGGCGGCGCAGGTTTCGGAGGAGCGGATTTTGGAGACCTGTTCGGAGATCTATTTGGAAGCGCGTTCGGCGGATCAGGCAGGCGCTCTGTTGATCCAAACGCCCCGCGCAGGGGCAATGACCTTGAATACACCATGCAGATATCGCTTGAGGATGCATTCAGGGGAGTTACCAAGAAGATCGAAGTCCCGCGCCTTGAAACATGTCCGCACTGCGGCGGCAGCGGAGCCGAGCCCGGAACAAAGATCGAAACATGCCCCACATGCGGCGGACGAGGGCAGGTGCAGCAGACAGTCAACACCCCCTTTGGGCAGATGGCTCAGGTCACCGCATGTCCGACCTGTCACGGCAAGGGAAAGGTGATCAAAACTCCCTGTCGTGAATGCAGAGGGCAGGGTCGTGTGCGAAAACAGCATTCTGTTGACGTGAAGATACCAGCCGGAATAGACACCGGAATAAGGCTTAGGGTATCCAGCCAGGGAGAAGCAGGTATCAACGGAGGGCCTTCAGGTGACCTCTTCCTCCTGGTAGAAGTAAGACCCGACAGAAGGTTCCAGCGCAAGGGGGATGACCTGAATACCTCGGTCGATATCAAATATCCCCAGGCAGCCTTGGGGTGTGAAGTTAAAATTGAGACATTCGACGGTTTTGAGACATTGGATATCCCCGCAGGGACCCAGCCGGGATCAAAGCTTCGCATAAAGGGCAGGGGCATGCCGCGTCTTCGCGGAAAGGGAAGCGGCGACATGAACATTCTTGTAAAGGTCACTATAAGCAAGGATCCGTCTGCAAAGGAAAGAGAACTGCTGGAACAGATAGCAAAAGAGATGAAGGTAGATGTAAAAAACAAAGAGGGATTCTTCGATAAGATAAAACGATAGAATATACAAAATTCAAAGCATAATGAAGCAAGACCGGGCTTTCGTGAAGAGAAAAGCCCGGTCTTATTTTTCAAGAAGGTAAAAGCTGAAAATGAACTTCTTTGCGATATAAATTCAAAAATTAGAATTCACTAACGATTTTTTCTTTACATATCCAATTATGGATTATAGAATAATCAAAGCAAAGCAATCAACTTCTTAGCATTTTTCCCGTTATTGTATTATCATAACTGTGCAGCCGACTGGAGGTGAGGTAGAGGCAGTAAGCTCTGGGATCACTCGGCAACTTTGTCCGTATATGAATCATTCCCACAACATTAATGGAGGTGCAGTATATTGAAGAAGATCCTTGCAGTTATGGCAGTTATTATTATTCTTTGCGCCGCTGGAGCGGCATTTGCAGCAGATCCCATCAAAGTCGGATATCTGGCAGCCCTCACCGGCGACTACGCCGCATATGGAATTACTGAAGTCAACATGGCTAAAATGGTAGTCGGCGATGTAAACGCCAAAGGCGGAGTTCTCGGCCGTCCGCTCGAACTGGTCATTTATGATACAAAAACACGTAACGAAGATGCGGTCAACGCTGTCCGCCGTATGATCGAAAGTGACAAAGTCGTCGCCATCATCGGAGCGAACTCAAGCGGCATCAACATTGCAACAGCGCCTATAGTTGACAAGGGAAAGACCCCTCAGATATCGACAGTCGGAACCAACCCGCTCGTTACAGTTGACAACAAAGGCAAGGTCCGCCCCTATTCCTTCCGTATCTGCTTCACAGACCCCTATCAGGGAGCACTTGCAGCAGAGCTTGCAATGACCACCCTCAAGAAAGACAAGGCTGCCGTCCTTTATAACGTAGGTTCTGACTATGCCCAGGGACTCAGAGAGTTCTTCACGAAGAACTACACCGGTTTGAAGGGCAAGATCGTAGCTGACGAAGGATACCGCGAAACAGACGTTGACTTCCGTGCACAGCTGACAAAAGTCAAGAGCTCAGGCGCAAATGTACTCTTCCTGCCGGGAATGGGCAAGGACATGGCCCTGATCATCAAGCAGGCAAAAGAGCTCGGCCTTAACGACATCACGATAATAGGCGGCGACGGATACGGCGAATTCATGAATGAGATCGCCGGAGATTCAATGAAGGGCACCTACTGGGTCAACCATACATACCTTGAAGATCCCGGAATGGCCCCGATCTTTGCCCGCTACAAGGAAGTCTACAAAGATGACTGTAAGGAATTTGTAAACGGTACAATGGCATATGATGCAACTTACTGGCTTGTAGACGCGATCAAACGCGCAGGCAAAGCAGAAGGCCCAGCGATCGCAAAAGCCCTTGAATCAACAAAAGGCCTGAAGCTCAACCATGCGACACTTACTATCGATCCCAAGGATCACAACCCGCTCAACAAGGCAGGAGTTATCCTTAAGGTCGGCGATGACCTTAAAGCGAAATTCTTCCAGAAAGTCGAACCCAAATAATTTCACTGAATGCTATTCCATGTGGGCTTGGGGACATATTCCCCAAGCCCGTTCAGAACCGGATGACAGGTCCTGAAAACTGGTTAGGCACCAGAAAGGCAGAGGTGTTTTAAATTGGATATGATAATCCAGCAAGTCATTAACGGCCTTTCTCTTGGGTCGGTTTACGCCTTGATAGCAGTTGGTTACTCTTTAGTCTATTCTATTCTTCTCTTTTCAAATTTCGCACACGGAGGCTTTCTAGTTATTGGAGGTTACATTTGCTATTTTGTTTTAAAGGGCGCCGGGATGAATATCTGGACAGCCTCTTTCGCTGCGTTGATCGGCGCAGGAATTTCGGCGGTGATAGTAGAGCGTCTTGCATACAAACCGATCCGTGAGCGCACCCCCGTTACTCTCTACATGCTTATTGCATCACTGGGTATGAGCATAGTTATCGAGAATATTTTCGTAGTTACAGTAGGCGGCCGCTTCAGAGCGCTTCCTCCTGTAATTCCGACGCAGCCTGTAAATTTCTTCGGACTTGCAACAACAAGCGCATTTGATCTTCTCTCCCTGGTAACTGCGGTAGTCTTTCTTGCAGGGCTCCAGCTTTTCCTATCAAAAACGAAATGGGGGCTGGCTATCAGGGCGGCTTCTTATAACCTCAGGACTGCCGGGCTCATGGGTGTTAATGTGAACAGACTGATCTCCATAGTCTTCTTCGTAGCCGGACTTCTTGCGGGAGTCGGCGGGATCTTTTTGTCTGTCAGATACACACTTTATCCCCAGCTTGGAATGATCACGACAAAAGCATTTGTTGCAGCTGTTATAGGAGGACTTGGATCACTTCCGGGCGCAGTTGTAGGGAGCCTCATCCTTGGTCTTGCAGAGATGCTGACTGCTGGCTTCATATCCAGCCAGTTCAGGGATCTGGTCGTTTTCGGTCTCCTTATCGTTACTCTCATTGTCCGTCCCACGGGGCTTTTCGGAAAATCCGTGGGCGAGAAAGTGTAGGGACCTGGGATGGATGGTTATACAACCGGCATAATAACTCTGCTTGCCATTAACTGCATAGCCGCCCTGGGCGTCTCCCTCTTTACTGGTTTTACCGGAGTCTTCACTCTGGGGCATGCCGGCTACATGGCGATAGGAGCATATACCGCGGCGATCCTTACTGTCCAGTATGAAATCAACTTTGTCGGAGCAATAATAGCCGGCGGGATCGTAGCAATGGTTTTTGCCTATCTGATAGGTATTCCGACTCTGAAATTGGTCGGGGACTATTACACCATTGCTTCTCTTGGTCTGGGTGAAGCCATTAGGCTGGTCATCGAAAACTGGGAAGGCGTGACCAGGGGAGCCAGGGGTTATCCCGGGATCGAGAACTATTCGACCATGCCGGTGGCTCTGACTTTCCTGATAGTAATGGGCACAGGAATGTTCTTCCTTGTAAACAGCAGTTTCGGCAGGGCTTTCAAGGCGTGCCGGGATGACTATGTTGCTGCCTCTCTGCTTGGTTTCAATACAGCGAGGTTCAGGGTCTTCAGCCTCGCCATATCAGGTTTTTACTGCGGTGTTTCAGGTGCACTGCTCGGAGGTTTTATGTCCTTTATTCAGCCGGTAATGTTTGACATGGCCAAATCGACTGAACTCGTTTCGATAGTTGTATTCGGGGGGCTGGGTTCAATGAGCGGATGCCTTATAGGAACGACTATACTCACCCTGGTAACGGAGCTTTTCAGGCCCATATCACAATACCGTATGCTCATTTACGGACTGGTACTTGTGCTTGTTATGGTTCTGAGGCCGGAAGGGATAATGGGGACCAACGAACTTACGAAAGAATACATAAAAAGCATTTTTTCACGCAGGAAGAAGATAACCGCAGAGGATGGAGGCGTACGCTGATGTCCGCGATACTTGAACTTAAAGATGTGAATAAGTCTTTCGGAGGAGTCCAGGCTGTTAAGGACATGTCCTTTGTAATAGAGACAGGAGAACTGGCAGGTCTTATCGGACCCAACGGTGCCGGTAAGACTACGATATTCAACCTTGTTACAGGTGTATATGACGTAACGAGCGGAGACATAGAATTTAAGGGAAAAAACATAAACAGGCTTAAGACTTTCCAGGTAATATCTCTGGGTATCGCAAGAACTTTCCAGAACCTAAGACTTTTTGCCGCATCTTCTGTGCTTGATAACGTTATGACAGCTGCTCAGCAGCATTATAAATACAGTTTCTTTGAAGCTGTAAGTCACCTGGGGCGCTGGAAAAGCATGGAGAAAGCGACAAGGGAAGAGAGTATGGAGCTTCTTGAAAGGGTCGGACTTGCAGATCGTGCCGATCAGGCAGCCGGCACTCTTCCTTATGGACTTCAAAGGCGTCTGGAAATAGCAAGAGCTATATCCCTCAGACCTGAACTGTTGCTTCTGGACGAGCCTGCCGCAGGAATGAACGCAGAGGAAGTTGAACAGCTCAATGAACTGATCAAACAGATACACAGCGATTTCAATCTTACAATACTGCTTATTGAACACCACATGGACATGGTCATGGAAATATGTCCCCATATTGTCTGCATGAACTTTGGAGCTAAAATTGCTGAAGGTTCTCCTGATGAAATACAGAGTCATCCCGAAGTCCTTAAGGCTTATCTGGGAGAGGAGGAATAGGACAATGGAAGATAAAATGCCTATTCTCTCAGTAAAGAATCTATCTGTTAACTACGGAGCCATCAAGGCTCTCAAAGGCGTTGACCTTGATGTCTACCCGGGTGAGATAGTGGCAGTCATAGGAGCGAACGGTGCCGGTAAATCCACAATGATGAGCGCAATAATGGGAGATGTTCCCAGAGCAGGCGGAGACATACTGCTCGACGGAAAATCCCTGCCGTCAAAGAGTTTCCAGGTCGTTACAGCAGGAGTAAGCCTATCTCCCGAGGGAAGGAAAGTATTTGCCCCGCTGACTGTATATGAAAACCTTCAGATGGGGGCCTTCCCCCTTAAAGACCGCAGTCTGGTAGCAGAGCAGTTGAAAAAGGTCTATCACCTCTTCCCGCGACTTGAAGAGAGACAGGGCCAATATGCAGGCACGCTGTCTGGAGGGGAACAACAGATGCTGGCCATCGGAAGGGCTCTAATGGCCATGCCCAGAGTGCTTTTGCTGGATGAACCCTCTCTGGGGCTTGCGCCGATAATAATCAACGAGATATTCAAGGAACTGATCGAGGTCAATCAGCTTCTGGGGATGACCATACTTATAGTTGAACAGAACGCGAGAAAGGCCCTCCTGCTTTCCAACAGGGCATATGTCCTCCAGACCGGCAAGATAATTATGGAGGGAGATTCAAAGGAACTCCTCCACAATCCTGAAATTGAGGAAGCCTATCTGGGAGGAAAGAAAAAATAAGCCGCATAGTACTTTAGCTGATGACAGAGAAAAAACCGGGGGAGGATCCTGTTCCTTTATTGGAATTAAGGATCCTCCCCTGATATTTTCTTCGATCAAATGTTTTGTTGTTCGTGAAGCTCTTAATAGAGTACAATAAAGTGCGCCTTGAAAGGAGTTGGGTTTGATGATCAAAAATGACAGTTACTGGTGGTATATAACCTTATCAGCAGATGACGGACAAGAGGAAGTGCTTTTTTCTATAGCTGACATTTCAGGGAGCATCGGCACTGAGCTTCAGGAAATTCCCTCAGGGGGCATCAGGTTAAGGGCATACTACAGAAGCAGCGAAGACCTGCACTATTGGAAAGCAAACATTCTTGATGCATTGAAGGAATGGGACAACGTCAAAATAGAGGATTTCGGAAAAATAGAAAACCAGCCGTGGAATGTTGCTGCAGAAGAGGCTTTTCCTCCGTTGCCGGTAGGGAGGTCCATGGTGGTGCTTGCTCCCTGGCATAAGGGGACTGAACCCGAGGGACTTATCCCTCTTTACATAAATCCCGGAAGCGCTTTTGGAACTGGTTATCACGAGAGCACCCAGATAGTCCTGGAGCTTATGGAAGATTTTGTAAAACCGGGGATGACTATGGCAGACATAGGTACCGGATCCGGGATACTGACGATATGTGCGATAAAATTAGGTGCTGATAAATCTTATGCGCGTGACATAGACCCGGCCGTTATAGAGGAAGTCAATAAGAATTTTGAATTGAACGGTTTGGATCCAGCAAAGATCGATCTTGCAACAGGAGATCTTCTCAATGGTTTCAGGCATAGGGTAGACCTGCTGACAGCAAACATCCTTCTCGAACCTCTCACAACTATGGTCGGCCGGGTCCCAAAAGTAATAGGGAGAGAGGGCGTGGCTATTTTTTCGGGAATGCTCCTCACAGAAAGAGACATCTTCGTTGAGGCTTTGAAAAATGCAAAAATGATCATTGTCAAGGAACACTCGAAAGGAGACTGGTGGGGTGTCGCTGCCAAGGCTGC
>JBFXIQ010000006.1:36029-46355 GCA_050175815.1 Synergistaceae bacterium | reverse complement strand
CTGGATCAGGCCTGGCTTGACGGGTTTAATCAGGAAAATGGGACGGAACTGGTTTTTTCTGAGAATAAACCTGATATTGCCGGCGGATTCATTCTCACGAGAGGAAAGATAAGCACAAACTGCTCATGGGACATGCTTATTCAGATAGCTCAGGAAAAGCAGGAATCCGACGTCGTAAAACGTTTGTTCCCGTCAGCAGCGGAATGAGGGAGGTGGTCTGATGTCAAGTCAAGGGGCATATGGTTATGCCGTTGCACGTATACGCGCGATGGAGCATCGCCTTCTTGATTCCGGAGTTCTGCAGAGAATGATAGACGCTGAAGATTTTGCGTCCATCCTCAAGATACTTGGGGAGACATCTTATTCCTCCGCGCTTAGTTCCCAGACAAACGGGTCTGACTTTGACAAAGTTCTTGAAGCGGACCTGCACAGTATATATGAAGAGATCCGCAACTTCATTCCTGACAAGTCCATTGTTGATATCATGAGGCTGCAGTATGACTTCCACAATGTTAAAGTGCTTCTGAAAAGCATGTTCAATGTCAGGACCGGAGGTAAAAAGAGGTGGGATCTGCTCACATCTCTGGGATCTTATACTTTGGATGACATCATTACTAACGTCGAGTCGGAAGAATACAGACTTCTTCCCTTTGGCCTCAATACTTTGATCCCCAAATGCATAACCATATGGGAACAGAGCAGGGACGTTCTCGAAGTTGAGAGACTGATCGACAAAAGAATGTTCGAAGTGATGCTTGAAAAAGCCAAAGATCTGAACATGCCTGGGATAATTAGCTGGATCCGAACAAGGACAGACGGAGAAAATATAAGAACGCTGCTGAGGCTTAAAAGATTTAACTTTGATGCGTCAAAAGCACTGCCCTTTCTTCATGAAGGCGGCACAATTGATGTCAACATGCTGTCTACCCTTATCACAGAGCCCTTTGAAACGTGGGGCAGGGCCATTGAATTCTCTGATTTCGGGAAAACGATAGGAAGTATCGATGCGTCCGGTGGTTATTCAGACCTCATCCTTTCACTGGAGAGGGTGCTTGATGACTATTATATGGATAGTATAGCGGTTGGCAGATACAGCTCCTCAGCACCGGAGAACATTCCGGCCTACCTTTGGGCCAAGGAAATGGAAATAAAAAATATCAGGGTGATAACTGTTTCCAAAAGAAACAAAGGCGACAAAGATGATCTAAGGAGGCTTATGCGCCATGGCTACGTCTCATAAGGGTTCACCGATGGCAGCGATCGGGAGCTATGACAGCATACTTCCATTCAAGGCTATTGGCCTTGATGTTGTTGAAATAACAGATGAAAACAGGGATTCCATCGGACAGATCATGAACAGGTTTGCCATTAAGGGATACGCTGCCCTCTTTGTTGAGGAAGCCCTCTTTTCCAAATACCAGCAGGCTGTCGATGAAGTCAACGAATCTACAGATATGTGCATAATCCCGGTACCCAACCAAAGCGGATCCATGGGAGTCGGCCTCAGCTCTATCAGGCGTAACGTAGAGCGTGCTGTTGGCATGGATATCTTTGGTGTGAAATAATGAAAATGGAGGCGATGTGAGTGGCTACTCCTAATGCCATAGCAGGATTCATCGCAAAGATCTCCGGTCCGCTTGTCATTGCTAAAGGCATGGCCGGAGCCTGCATGTTTGACGTTGTAAGAGTCGGAGACGCAGGCCTTGTCGGTGAAATTATTGAACTGAAAGATGATACGGCTTCTGTTCAGGTATACGAAGAAACTTCCGGACTGAAGCCCGGAGAGCCTGTTGTCAGCACTGGAGAACCTTTGAGTGTTGAACTTGCGCCCGGACTTATAGAAGAGTTTTTTGACGGTATCCAGCGTCCGCTTGAAAGCATCGAAAAAACCGCAGAAAGCCCGTACATACTCCGCGGAATCAGCGTCCCCGCTGTAAGCAGGACTAAAAAATGGGGTTTCGTACCCTGCATTGAAGCCGGAGCTGAAGTTGATGCCGGAGATTTCCTTGGCTCTGTACAGGAGACCGTCCTTGTTGATCACAAGGTAATGGTCCCGCATGGAGTCAAAGGAAAGGTCAAAGAGATCAAACAGGGCGATTTTACTGTAGAAGAGACGATCGCTGTCATTACAGACGCAAAGGGTAATGATCACGAGATAAAACTTCTTCAGAGATGGCCTGTACGTAAGCCACGCCCTGTTGTAAAGAGACTTCCTCCGGAGATCCCGCTTACGACCGGCCAAAGGGTCGTAGATACATTTTTCCCGATAGCCAGGGGAGGAACGGCATGCGTTCCCGGACCTTTTGGATCCGGAAAGACTGTTATACAGCATCAGCTTGCAAAGTGGGCTGACGCAGAAATAGTCGTCTACATCGGATGCGGAGAACGCGGAAATGAGATGACAGACGTTCTCCTTGAGTTCCCGGAACTTGAGGACCCCCGTTCGGGACAGCCTCTTATGAAGAGGACCCTGCTCATAGCAAATACTTCCAACATGCCTGTCGCTGCACGTGAAGCTTCAATATACACGGGTATCACGATAGCGGAATATTTCCGTGACATGGGCTATTCCGTAGCTCTGATGGCCGACTCTACATCTCGCTGGGCTGAGGCTCTCCGTGAAATGTCAGGACGTCTTGAAGAAATGCCAGGAGAAGAAGGATACCCCGCTTACCTCGGGACAAGACTTGCATCATTCTACGAAAGAGCAGGAAGGGCTATCTGTTTCGGAAGCGACGGAAGGGAAGGGGCCATCTCTGTTATCGGAGCGGTCTCACCTCCGGGAGGAGACCTTTCGGAGCCTGTCACACAGAACACTCTGCGCGTTACAAAGGTTTTCTGGGGATTGGACGCACAGCTGGCTTACCAGAGGCATTTCCCTGCTATCAACTGGCTTTCGAGTTACTCCCTCTACGCCCATACTCTTGGTGAACACTGGGATGCCATCTATGACGGAGAATGGAGCACATACAGGACTGAAGCGATGAGCCTGCTCGAAGACGAGGACAAGCTGAAGGAAATAGTTCGCCTTGTCGGTCTGGATGCCCTTTCCAAGGAAGAAAGAATGGTGCTCGAGACCTCAAAATCAATAAGGGAAGACTTTCTGCACCAGAACTCATTCCACGAGATAGACACCTACGCATCTATGGACAAACAGTTCAAAATGCTCAGAAACATCCTCACTTTTCATCGTCTTGGAATGCAGGTACTCGTCCGCGGAGGAATGCTTCGCTCTGTTATTGACCTTCCAATCAGGGAAGATATCGCTCGTATGAGATACATTGAAGAGAGTGATCTGAAAAACTTAGACACTCTTGAAACTGCAATAAAAACTGAACTCGGAAAACTGAGCGCTGCTGGAGGTGGCCTTGATGATGTTGCCTAAGGAGTATAGAACGATCTCCAACCTCTCCGGTCCGCTAATGATGGTTGAAAAGATCGAAGATGTCAGCTATGACGAACTGGCAGAGATCCGTCTTGGGAATGGTGAGCGCAGGCGTGGTAGAGTCCTGGAAATTTCTGAGACCAAGGCGCTGGTACAAGTTTACGAAGGAAGTACCGGCATAGACGTCAACACCACACAAATCAGGTTCCTGGGAGACGTTCTCAAGCTGCCTGTTTCAAAAGACATGCTTGGCCGAATATTCAACGGAAGGGGAGACCCTATAGACGGGGGTGCACAGATCATCCCCGAAGCATATCTTGATGTAAACGGAGATCCCATAAACCCGTTTTCACGAGACTTCCCGTCAGAATTCATCCAGACAGGCATTTCGACGATCGACGGAATGAATCCCCTTGTCAGGGGCCAGAAGCTGCCAATATTCTCCGGAAGCGGTATGCCTCATAACCAGATAGCTGCGCAGATTGCACGTCAGGCTACTGTCATCAGCGGACACGCCAATTTTGCCGTTGTATTCGCTGCCATGGGTATAACCTTCGAAGAAGCATCTTTCTTCATGGAAGACTTCAGGAAGACCGGAGCCCTCGAACGCACTGTAATGTTTGTAAACCTTGCAGATGACCCTGCGATCGAGCGTATTTCTACACCTCGTCTTGCCCTTACTGCCGCTGAATATCTGGCTTTTGAACAGGGCATGCACGTACTGGTAATACTGACTGACCTTACGAACTACTGCGAAGCTCTGCGAGAGATATCTGCGGCACGTAAAGAGGTTCCCGGACGCCGCGGCTATCCCGGTTATCTGTATACTGACCTTGCCACAATGTACGAGAGGGCGGGGAGGCTTCGCGGCAAAGAGGGATCAATTACCCAGCTCCCGATACTCACAATGCCTGAAGACGACAAGACACACCCCATCCCCGACCTTACGGGATACATAACTGAGGGGCAGATAATCCTGGCAAGAGGACTCCACCGCAAAGGTATATATCCGCCTGTTGATGTCATGCCCTCCCTCTCCCGTCTTAAGGACAAGGGAATCGGAAAAGGCAAGACCCGTGAGGACCATGCGGACCTTATGAACCAGCTCTTTGCCGCGTATTCAAGGGGTAAGGAAGCCAAAGAACTTGCAGTTATCCTCGGAGAGGGAGCCCTCTCTGATGAAGACAAGGCATTCGCCAAGTTTGCAGACCTTTTTGAAGACAAATATGTACGTCAGGGAGAGTATGAGAACAGGACCGTAGAGGAGACACTGCTTCTTGGATGGGAACTCCTGACCATCGTTCCCACCAAGGAACTTAAACGTGTAAGAGACGAGTACATAGATAAATATCTGAAGCCGCTGGTCGAAGCAAAAAAAGACGAGACGCTTGAGATCAAAGAAGCATAGGAGGGGGTGACCTCTAATGGCGAAGGCACTGAACGTCAACCCGAACCGGATGGAGCTTTCAAAGCTCAAAAGACAGCTTGTCGTAGCCAAGAGGGGGCACAAACTGCTGAAAGATAAGCAGGACGCACTCGTTAAAGCCTTTCTTGCGAAAGCTAAATTTGTCTGGGAACTCAGGCAGGAGATCGAAAAGGAGATCAGTTCCTGCTATGCCGGCTTCCTGCTTGCAAGAGCCCAGACTCTGCCGGAAATGTTGGAACAGACTCTCATGAACGCAGGCGGAGACATGAGAGTGAATGTACATTTTGTAAATATAATGAGTGTACGCGCCCCTTCGTTTGAGCTGCCTGAACAGAAAGTTGAGCTCAACTATGGTCTGGGGACCTCACCGGGAAGCCTTGATATTGCACTTGAGCAGTTTTTGAAACTGATGCCGAGGCTCGTAAAACTTGCCGCAGAAGAAAAAGCACTGAGGTCAATGGCCCTGGAGATAGAGAGGACAAGAAGAAGGGTCAACGCACTTGAGCATGTAATGATCCCTTCATTTGTCGAAGCAATACACTCGATCTCAATGAAGCTCGAGGAAATGGAACGGTCAACTCTTTCGAGGCTGATGGTCATAAAGGAGATAGTCCGTTCACATTAGCAAATGTTATCTGCTATACTTAAATTGGGAGTATAAGATCCAGCCGCCGGCGCTAAGCGCGGGAGGAAAGTCCGGGCTCCGCAGGGCAGGATGCAGGATAAAATCCTGCGAGTGCGAACTCAGGGAAAGTGCCACAGAAATATACCGCCTGCGTAAGCGGGTAAGGGTGAAAAGGTGGGGTAAGAGCCCACCGGCCGACAGGGTGACCTTCGGGCCAGGCAAACCCCATCCGGAGCAAGGTCGAATAGGGGAGGACGAGGCTGCCCGCTGACTCCCGGGTACGACCGCTAGAGTCCGTCTGCAAGGGCGGAATTAGATAAATGGCTGGAGAGGACATAGTCCTTTACAAAACCCGGCTTATTGAGTGCTCCCGTTTAAAGAGTGGCGACAGGTTTAAAAACCTGTCGCCACTCTTTTTTAAGTGAAAATTACAATAAATTTAAAATATTAGGTTTTAAGATTTTTTCTTGTATGCATACACAGAGAAACCAATACGCGTTTTTATAACAAAAAAGCTATCAAAACCCTGTCATAATCAAACAATTTTAATATTTTGATTCTATAGGACTAATTTAGATTATAGGATTAAATTTTAAGGTCTTGCATTGTGATATCATTGGGTTTAATGTGGGACAAAGTGGTACAAAGTGGAGCAAAGTGGGTGAATTATCTATGCTGGTGGGAAGCTATAACCACAAACTTGATGGTAAGGGCAGAACCGTATTGCCAGCTCGCTTCAGGGGAGAACTGGGTTCTTCCATCGTTGCGACTATCGGTATAGACCGCTGTATAGCACTTTACCCTGTCAGCAGATGGGAAGAGCTGATACTCAAGCTTAAAGATCTCTCTTCCTTCAAAAAAAAGACCCGCGATTTTAGAAGAGTTTTACTCTCTATGGCTACAGAACTGGAAATTGACGGTTCAGGCAGGGTGCTGATCCCTTCAGTACTTAGGGAGTATGCCGGAGTAGATCAGGAAGTAACGCTCATAGGTCTTGAGGATCACCTTGAGGTATGGGACAGCATCAGATGGGAAGAACAGCGAAGCGGAGTTCTTGTGGATTTCAGTGACCTCGCCGAGGATCTTGAAGGAATATGAAAGAACACGTCCCTGTAATGGTCAATGAGGTACTTGAGGCACTCAGACCATGGGAAGATGTCGCTACAACTGTCGACGCAACATTAGGGCTTGGCGGTCATACAGGAGCTATTCTGAACAAATGTGCAGGTGCCTATGTAATAGGATTCGACCAGGACCCGTTTGCCAGAAGTATAGCTGAGGAGAACCTATCGCAGTTTTCTGGCAGATTTGAAATAGAAGCTGACAACTTCAGGCACATTGAAAAGCTAAAAGACAGACCGGAGTGGAAAGGCGCTTCAGCTGTACTCTTTGATCTGGGCGTCTCTAACATGCAGATAACAGAGTCAGAGAGGGGGTTTTCTTTTCAGGAGGACGGTCCGCTGGATATGAGAATGGACGCAGCCGAGGAGACGAACAGCGAACTGACTGCGAAGGAAATACTTGACAGCTGGTCAATAAAAGAGCTTACAGAAGTTTTCAGGAAATATGGAGAAGAGCAGTATGCGTACCAGATCGCCAGAGGCATCGTCAGAAACAGAGAAGCCGGAGAAAGCATCGTAACTACAGGGGATCTTGTCGAGCTGATAAGGAAGATACTGCCCGCTCCGGTCCAGAGAAAAATGGGAGGGCATCCCGCAAGAAAGATCTTTCAGGCGCTGAGGATAGCGGTAAACGATGAAATGAATGCTCTTGAAGAAGCTCTGGATGGATCACTGAAGATACTTGCTCCCGGCGGGAAGATCATAACGATATCTTATCATTCGCTCGAGGACAGAATAGTTAAAACCAGATTCAGGAAGTGGCAGGAGGAAGGTTTGGGCCGGGCAAAGCCAAGGAAAGCCATAACTCCCTCAGAGACCGAAATAGAAAACAATCATAAATCAAGAAGCGCTAAACTCAGGATCTTTGAAGCAGAAATAGAAATTATTAGGAAAGGTGACAAAGCCGATGCAATACACAGAATGCCGACATGAAAATGAAAGACCGCATTCATCACTTTTCGTAATTTGCTTTTTATCTGTCTTTATATGCGCAGCTGCGCTAGGGACCCTGCGTCTTTATGGTTTGTATCTTGAACACCGTATTTCTGAGACTGCAGGAAGGATAGAAGCATGCAGGGAATCCAATCTTGACATGTCGAAAAAATATTCGGAACTGCTTTCACCGGCAAGGATATACAGCTATGCCCGCGAAGAGCTTGGCATGGTGAATGCTGATGATATAAGGACAGTCAAAGTAGATAATTCAGATATCATGGTAGCTCAGGCGGTCGTATATCCTGTGAAAGAAGAAACAGGCTTTCTTGATTACATCAATCCTTTTGTAAGGAAGGCACATGCCAAGAATTAAAAAAAATGAGCCTGAGAACATCAGACGATCAAAGTCTGTGTGGAAGGCAGTATATTTTGTGCTGATAGTCCTTGCGGCCGGTACGGCATGGATACAGCTTAAACCGGACTCAAGAGTCGTAAGGCAGTCTCAGAGACAATACTGGGCAAGCGTGGCAGTCAGTGCCTCCAGAGGGGAAATAACAGACCGTAACGGGATCCCGCTGGCAGTCTCTGTACCTGCCACAAGTTTTTTTATTGACCCAAAGTACTGGGATCCTAAAAGCGCTGATCTGCTTTCAAAACCATTTGGCAAAAACATAGCAAAGAAATTCTCTAAAGATCTCCCGGGCCGATTCCATTGGGTCATAAGGAATGTTCCAAAAGAAAAAGCAGATGCATTTTTAAAAAAAGAGATTCCGGGACTTTATACGATAAGCGAGAGGATCAGAGTCTATCCCCATGGAGAGCTAGCATCACATGTTCTTGGTTATTGTGATATTGATGATTACGGACAGGCCGGAGTCGAGCTTGCCTGGAACCACATACTTTTCTCGCCTCCCAGGACAAGATTTATGACAAGGGATTCCAAAGGAAAAACATTGGATATCATGGGTGGAAAATCAGGAGTCCTGAAAAACACTTCCGGCTCGATAAGACTGACGATAGATTCACGGATACAGCAGATAATGGAGTGGCGTTTGAGCGAGGGTGCAAAAGCCGCAAAAGCTTCATGGGGCGCCGGTGTCTGTGTGGATCCTAATACCGGTGAGGTTATGGCTCTTGCAAGCTATCCCTCGTTGGACCCAAATGACAGGAAGAATCTTAAGGATCAAAATGCAGTAAGGAATAATGTAGTAGGAAGGGTGTTCGAACCAGGATCGATCTTTAAGCCTATTACAATGTCGATAGCGGTAGAAACCGCTGCTGCCAATAAGGACAGTATTTATAACTGCAGAGGCACTATGAAGCTGGCCGACAAAACTATAAGCGACGTCAACAAAAAAGCGCATGGGATCCAGGATCTTACGCACGTGTTGATGAATTCCTGCAATATCGGGATGGCCATAATGTCGATGGGGGTTCCTAGACATCAGGCATACGGAATGCTTAAGCAGTTCGGATTCGGTGAAAAGACAGAGATCGAGCTTGCGGGTGAAGAGTCAGGGCTTATCAAATCCCCTGAAGAGTGGCTTGGGACTGTTCCGGCAAACATTTTTATCGGACAGGGGATCGCGGTCACTCCGCTGCAGGCGGTCATGGCGATCGGAAGTATAGCCAACGGTGGATCGCTGTTGAAACCTTATCTGATAGCAGAGGTACAGGACAGCGATGGCAAGGTAATACATAAAGGCGGACGCAGGGTCCGTTATCAGGTCATGTCACCCAAGACTGCCGAGTTTATGAGGACAGCGATGAAGAGAGTTGTCAGTGAAGGCGGGGGCAAACTGGCATTTACTGAAAAAGTTTCAATTGCCGGAAAGACAGGAACTGCCCAGATTGCATCAGGTGGCGAATATAGAAAGGGACACTATGTTGCATCTTTTGTTGGTTTCTGGCCGGCTGAAAAACCCAGGTATGTGATGATGATCAGTCTTGGTGAGCCCCAGGGGGCAAGGTACTACGGCGGCCAGATAGCTGCGCCTATATTCAAAGCGATTGTTGAAGACATTGTGCAGGTATCTCCTCCTGAAAAGGATCTTATGAAAACCGAATTAAACTGAATGATCGGTGAGTATTAACTGATAATTTATTTCTTGACCCTTTAAATATATTGGTAATAAAATTGCGCTTTGGATCTGATGGAGGTGTATTTGTATGAAGTTTAGCACTCTGGTTTCATTGTTGGAAAAAAACCCTCTAGATGTCAGGATCCACAGCACTTCAGATCCCGGAAATCTCCCGCTGACTGAAGTTGATAATTTGGTCTCGGACAGCAGGAAAGTCACAAAGGGTTCAATTTTTGCATGTGTGGAAGGCGAGCATTCCGACGGGCATGACTTTGCGCAGGCGGCACTTTCCTTGGGCGCAGCAGCTCTGCTTTGTGAACATCCCTTAAATGATATCGATATTCCGCAGCTGATCTGCCCTGACGTCAGGAGAAACATGGGCAGGGTCGCCTCTATACTGTATGACGAACCTGTTTCCAGGCTTAAGATGATTGGGATAACTGGTACCAACGGCAAAACTACCTCTACATTCATGACAAAGTCTATTCTGGAGAATTTCGGAATAAAGACAGGCCTGCTTGGGACAGTCTGGTGTGACGACGGGATACTGAAGGAGGATGCCGAACATACTACACCGGAAGGCTCCGACCTTCAGGCCTGGCTCCACAGAATGGTCTTAAACGGATGCAGTACCTGTGTAATGGAGGCTTCATCCCACGCAATAAGCCAGGGACGTATCGACGGGGTACTCTATGACAGGGCAGGTTTTACCAATCTGACTGTAGATCATCTCAACTACCACCTTGACATGG
>JBFXIQ010000006.1:4832-35929 GCA_050175815.1 Synergistaceae bacterium | reverse complement strand
TGCAGTACCTGTGTAATGGAGGCTTCATCCCACGCAATAAGCCAGGGACGTATCGACGGGGTACTCTATGACAGGGCAGGTTTTACCAATCTGACTGTAGATCATCTCAACTACCACCTTGACATGGGATCCTACTTCGAAGTAAAAAGCAGCCTTTTCAAAAACTACATGCGGGGTGACTGGCGTGCGGCCGTTAATCTTGATGATCCATACGGAGAGCGTCTTCACCTAGAACTTGGAAAACGCTGCGTTGGATACAGTCTTATGAACAGCGAGGCGGATTTTTGCGCATGTGTAAAAAAAGTTTCGGTTGAAGGAATGGATGTAGAGATAAAAACACCCGATCTGAAAAACCCCACAGAGAGAAAATTTCCGCTTCTTGGAGTCTACAATGTTATGAACGCCCTTCAGGCCCTCTCTCTTTCCTGGACACTTGGCATAGGATGTGAAGCTGCGCTTGAGGGACTTGTCAAAATGAAGCAGGTGCCGGGCCGCCTTGAAAGATACCTTATTGAAGAGAGCGGAACATGTGTAATAGATTTTGCGCATAACCCGGATGGTCTTGAGAAGATCCTTACTGCACTGAGGACAATATGCGAGGGGAAACTGACAGTTGTTTTCGGCGCAAGCGGAGAGAGCGATATAAGCAAGCGTCCCCTTATGGGAGAGACTGCATCCAGAATTGCTGACCAAGTGATCATAAGCTCTGACAATCCCAAAAGCGAGGATCCTGCAGCCATTGCCGCAGAGATACTTGAGGGAGCAAAAAAACATGCGGCTGAATGCAGTGTTATTATCGACAGAAACGAAGCGGTCGATTTTGGCCTTGAGAACCTGAAGAGCGGAGACATACTGCTGCTTGCCGGCAAAGGTCCCGAATCTTATCAGATGCTGAAGGAAGGGCCTGTCCCATATTCTGATAAGAATGCAATGGATGCATGGTGCAGTAAAAGGGGCAAAAAGTATATCTGATAATGATAGTATTAATTACTCGCCTCTCCCACCATCTTTCCCGATCAAAAGCATGCGGGAAAGACGGTGGGAAAGTTGAATAAAAAAATAAAAACTGACCTGTAAGCGGGGGTGTTTTTGTGAAAATAAGAGAATTGCTTGCAAAACTTGAAAAGAGCGATCTGAAATACAGATTGTGGCTGCCGGAGAACCGGAGCCCGGAAAATGACCCCGAAATTTCCCAATTGGTTTCAGACAGCAGAAAGGTTCTTCCGGGGTCGATATTCGCCTGCGTTAAGGGAGATCACAGCGACGGGCATGACTATGCTGAAAAAGCTTTCACATCGGGAGCTTCTGCTCTGCTGTGCGAACGGAAGCTCGACCTCCAGGTGCCGCAGATCATTTCCGAGGATATCAGGCGCAACATGGGGATAGTTGCATCGGTCCTTTATGATGAACCGGTAAAGAAACTGACGATGATCGCCCTGACCGGTACAAACGGAAAGACTACATCTACTTTTATGACAAAATCGATCCTTGATCACGCAGGGATCAAAACAGGCTTGTTGGGTACTATATACTACGATGACGGAGATCAATTCGTGGATGCCGAACATACTACCCCCGAAGGCTCCGATCTTCAGCACTGGCTCAGCAGGATGGTCAACAACGGCTGCAGCGCATGTGTTATGGAGACATCTTCCCACGCTATAGTTCAGGGAAGGATAGAAGGAGTTTCCTTTGACCGGGCAGGATTTACGAATCTGACAGTAGACCATCTTGACTTTCACAAAGACATGGAATCCTACTTTAAGGCAAAAAAAACCCTTTTTGAAAAATATATGCGAAACAACTGGATGGCTGCAGTAAACAGTGATGACAGCTATGGCAGGCGCCTCATAAACGACCTTGGCTGCAGGGCGATAAGTTATGGCACAAGTGAAAAAGATTCAAGATTCTTCGCTGAAGTCAAGGGGACTTCGATCGAAGGAATGGATGTGGAAATATGCACACCTGATTCAAAGATACCGGTCGCTTCACGGCTTCCTCTGCTGGGAGAGTACAATATAATGAATGCTCTGCAGGCTCTTTCAATATGCTGGTCATTGGGAGTCCGCGACAAAACTGCAATGGAGGGGCTGCTGTTAATGAAACAGGTCCCCGGAAGGCTTGAACGCTATATAATATCAGGCTCTGGCACATGCGTGATCGATTTTGCCCACAGCCCGGACAGCCTTGAAAAAGTAATTAAGACTCTCAGAAGCGTCTGCAAAGGGAAGCTCTTCGTTGTCTTTGGCGCAGGGGGAGACAGGGATAAGACAAAACGTCCCATAATGGGGGAAATAGCAGCGATGCTGGCAGATTCTGTCATCATTACTTCGGACAACCCCAGAAGCGAAGATCCTGACGTCATAGTTTCCGAAATAGAAGAAGGAGCGAAAAAACACTCCCTTGATTACACAATTATAGTAGACAGGAAATCGGCGATATTTGAAGGACTTAGCAGGACAGGTCCGGATGACATACTTCTGATAGCAGGGAAGGGACCTGAACCATACCAGATACTGAGAGACGGGCCTATACCATTCCTGGATAAAAACGTCATGCTCGAGTGGTGCAGGGAAAATGGCAAAGAGGTGATCTGATGTCACATTCCAGGGTTTCAGATGCTGTTTTATGGTCAGGCGGAATACATTACGGGCCTGATATCCAGTTGTGCCGTCCATGGAAGAATGACAGCAGAGAAGTAGGTCCGGGAGATGCGTTTGTTGCATTAAAAGGTGAGAATGCAGACGGGCATAGTTTTGTGCATAAAGCAGTAGAAAGAGGAGCAAAGCTTCTGCTTGTAAATTCAAACAAGATAGAAGAACTCATGCTTCTGGAACCCGAATATGCTGGGATTGCAGTTATAGCAGTCCCCGATACAGAAAAAGCACTTGCGGAGATAGCCCGCGAATATCTAAAGGTTCAGGCACCCAAGGTAATTGGAATAACCGGAAGCGTGGGGAAAACGACAACCAGGGAGCTGACAGTGAGCCTTCTGCAGCCAGGTAAAAAGGTCCACAGCGCTATCAGAAGCTTTAACACTGTCATCGGATGCAGCCTGACCATCCTTGCCATGCCTGAAGGTACGGAAATATTGATACTTGAGTTCGGGACGAACCATTTTGGAGAGATAAGGGATATGGTATCCCTCTTTCCTCCACATCTGGCAATTATTACTGAGGTTGCCCCCGCACATCTTGAGGGCTTCAAGGACATTGAGGGTGTTCTGAGTGCCAAAATGGAGATATGTACCTCGGAAAAACTTGAAATGATAATATATAACTCAGACAATGAGCTTCTTAAAAATAAATTGTCTTATAATTATAATAACGTCATAAAAATCGGAGTTGGAATTAAAGAACAAAGCGGACTTAAGATCCTTGATTCTGTTATCTCACTGTCGGGGGAAGGAGCCCTTCTAATCTCTTCATATGATCTTAATGGAAAACGCTTTGAACTTAAGACCGGACTTTTCGGATCCCAGCATTCGTATAATGTTGGTTATGCCTTCATGGCGGCACAGAGTTTTGGAGTGGAAATTTCAGAAGCCGCAGAAATACTCTCAAAATTTTTGCCAATATCAGGCAGAGGTATATGTAAAAAACTGCCCCAAAATCAATGGGTAATAGATGAGGCGTACAATGCCAACCCCCGCTCAATGTTGGCGGCGATCGAAAATACCATAGAAGTGGCAGAGAGTTCAGGGCTTACGGCATATGCCGTACTTGGCGGGATGCGAGAACTTGGCGGGGCTTCGGCTCAATGGCATATGGAGATACTCAGGTCGCTCCCCGCGTTCAGTAATGTCATTCTTTTGGGAGAAGAATGGTTTGACCCAACGGTCGAAATGCCTGTCAACGCGCAACGGTACAGGACGTTCGAAGAAATAACAAACCTCACCCGTACAGTATCCTTTCCTGATTCAGTGATTTTGGTAAAGGGTTCAAACTCTTACGGACTAAAGAGGCTTGTGGCACTATTAACGGAGGGTTAATATGTATACTGAATTTGTGATGGTCCTCACTTTGTCCCTTTTTGCTGAAATATTTTTTCAGCAATTATGGATAAAGAAAATGCACGGATTGAAAATAGAGCAGGTAACAAAGCTCTATGGACCGTCGTGGCATGAAAAAACCAAAACTGGCACTCCGACAATGGGCGGTATTATTTTTGTTCCGGTTTTCCTTGTTTCCGTATATGCAGGATCTTTTCTGAGCACATTTGCCGGCCTGAATACACTTACAAAAATAGCACTTTATCCCGTGCTAGCAGCAGCGGTAGGTTTCTGGGACGACTGGATCAAATATTCCAGAAGATCAAGCGACGGTCTTAAAAGCATGGAAAAACTTGTCCTTCAGATAATAGTGACCATTCCATGGGCTGTGTGGGTCACACCTGACTCTATGCTGCTTTTTCCGACTATCCTGATACCCCGGTATGTGGGGATCGGGCTTATCACCTTCACGGGTGTTGGACTTCAGAACGCGGTCAATGTAACCGACGGTCTTGACGGACTTGCTGCCGGATCTGTACTGATCTCGCTCCTTGGAGCACTCTCTTTTCTGGGTGGTGAACCCTCCGTGATCATCTCGATCGGTTCTGCAGCCGGCATATGTTTAGGTTTTTTATGGCATAATTCATGCCCGGCGAGTGTTTTTATGGGTGATGTAGGGGCGCATTTCTTTGCCGGACTGCTTCTTTCCCTCTGTGTAGTATCAGGAGCTTTTATTTTTATCATTCCCATTTCGTTCATATTCGGACTGGAGATAATTTCCGTCGTAATGCAGATAATCTCAATTAGATCTTTCAACAAAAAAATATTTCTTATGAGTCCTGTCCATCACCATTTTGAAATGCTGGGGTGGAAAGAGACCCAGATAGTTACACGTTTCTGGATAGTTCACGCAGTAGGTATGCTTATTTTGATGTCGCTGTTGTTTTTATTGATATTTATGGTATAAATAACAGTTTGGCATTCAGCAAATTTTTATGGTTGGAGGCTTCAAGATGGAGAACAATACTGTATATAGGGGCAAAAGGGTCTCTGTGATCGGCGCCGGAGTGAGCGGCAGATCACTGGCTGAACTTGCCAGAAAACTGGGAGCTGAAGTATTTGTCTCCGATCTCAAAAAGATCACTGAAGAGAGTGTAAAAGCTTTTGACGTTATGGGAATAGATTGGGAAGAGGAAGGAAATACAGAAAGGATACTTGCCTGTGACGAGATACTCCTCAGTTCAGGAGTATCGCAGGATATACCCGTTTTAAAGCTCGCAGCCTCCAAAGGGATACCTGTCACAGGCGAGCTGGATTTTGTCTATCCTTACATGTCTGGCAAAATAGTAGCGGTAACAGGGAGCAACGGGAAGACGACAACAGCCTCCATGACGGGGTTTTTCCTGGAAAGGTCCGGAGCGGTTTCGATGACAGGCGGCAACATTGGAAACCCCGCAGCGAATGCAGCTTATGAGAAGAATGACTTTCTGGTGCTTGAACTCAGCAGTTTCCAGCTGAACAAGGTAAATAAATTCAAATGCGATATTGCTGTCGTGACCAACCTTGCACCGGATCACATCGACTGGCACGGTTCTTACGAAAAATACGTGGAAGCAAAGGCCAACGTTATACGGTCACTTGCTCCGAACGGGAATGCTATCTACCAGGATAGGGATTCGAAAGAACTCAACGTGCCGGAGGGCATGGGGTACCCGTTAAGCTGGGGAAAACCCGACAACAGCAAAAAAGGGATATATATAGACAGGGAAAGCTCTGCAGTTTTCATCTGCGTTAAGGAAGAGGAGGAGCCGATAAGGCTATTTGATTTCGACGCAGTTAAACTGCTCGGATCCCACAATATAGAAAATACTGCAATGGCATCGGCGGCCCTTGTGCTGCTGGGGCGTGGGCCTGCGGATCCTGCAATTATCTCTGATTACCAGCCGCCAAAACATCGCTGCGCCTTTGCAGGATCGATAAAAGGAATCACATTCGTTGACGATTCGAAAGGCACTAACGTCGCGGCAACAGTGACCGCAATGAGTTCTCTGGAAGGCAGTAAAATAATAATTCTGGGAGGACAAGGCAAAGGCGAGGATTATGCGCCACTTGCTGAAGCGGTTTTGAAATATGCAAAAAGCGCTGTCCTGGTTGGTGCAGAAAAGGAAAAGATAGCATCGGCGCTTGATGCGGCCGGATATGTAAGCTATACGATAGTATCGACCATGGAAGAGGCGGTAGAAAAAGCATACAGGAACGCAGTGCCAGGAGATACAGTGCTACTCTCGCCCGCATGTACGAGCTGGGATATGTATCCTAACTACGGGGCGAGGGGAGACCATTTTTGTGAGCTGGCAAAAGGGATAATAGAGAGAGATTCTTAAGTCATGAACGGCATGGGAGAAGTTAGGGAGAATAAAAAGAAATTCAGGATCAACCCATTTATTTGGGTCATCCCCCTGATTTTGAGTGGGGTAGGGATCCTTATGATAACTTCGACAACAAGCCCGAATTCTTTTACCCTTACAGGGACTCCCTTTCAGATGGGAATAAAACAGGCACAATGGCTTCTTGTCGCGCTCACGGGAATGTTTGTGGTCTTTGCCATACCTCTGCGATTCTGGTACAAATTGAGTGCTCCCATACTGATATTGACCTGGGTGATGTGCTGGCTGCCGCTTATTCCGGGGGTAGGCATGAATGTGGGAGGGGCCAGCCGATGGATAAATGTTCCAGGATCATCTGTCTCCATCCAGCCTGGGGAGCTGCTTTGCCTTGCGGTAGCACTCCACCTTGCAAAGCTGCTTTCAAGATGGAACAAAGACCCCGGAAAAGCATTTTTATCTACGATAATACTTGTGTTTCTCGCTGCAGTACCGCTTTCACTGCAGCCTGATCTCGGAACGATAATATTGATATTTTTAGTCTCCATGGGTATGTACGTGGAAAGGATAGGATGGAAGTGGCCTGTTATCGCAGGCGGACTGCTTGGTGGCTGTATTTTCCCGATGCTGATTTTTTTTGAGCCTTACAGGATGAGGAGAGTTTCAGCATTCATGGATCCCTGGAGTGATCCGCTTGATAAGGGTTTTCAGGCGATACAGGGACTTATTGCATTTTCCAATGGAGGATTTTGGGGCGCCGGGCTGGGACATGGTTTTCAGAAACTCAACTACCTGCCTGCGGCATACACCGATTTTATTTATGCTGCGATAGGAGAAGAGCTTGGCCTTATGGGTACGTTGGGCGTTATCGGGCTTTTCGCATTCTGGGTAAGCCAGACAAAAATGATCTACTACAGGGTCCCTGACGGCTTTAAGACATCCCTTACATGGGGAGTCACTCTTACAGTGATGATTCCGCTGGTAATAAACGTGGCGGGAGTGACAAAACTCATCCCATTGACCGGGATGCCGCTTCCTTTTATCAGTTACGGCGGTACTTCACTTTTGACAATGTGGTCCAGGATAGGGATAATGCTTCGCCTGGAAAAAGAGAGCTATCTGAGAGAGGGATAGGGCATGACGACCAGATTGCTTCTTGTAGCAGGGGGAACAGGCGGCCATATATGGCCGGCAATATCTTTCGGACAATGGATCGGGAAAAACAAACCTGATGTGTCTGTCTCATATATTTGTGGAAAACGCCCTCTTGAACTTGAGATATACAGATCTGCCGCCATAGAGCCATATAAGCTGCAGATCGAAGGCTCGCCGTTTTCCGGGCAGGTGCTGGATAAGGTCAAAAGAACATACAGTCAGCTTTCAGCAATAAAAAAATCAGTCGATTTCCTCAGGTTTTCGGCCCCGGACTGTGTACTGCTCTTTGGTGGGTATGTATCTTTTCCTATACTTCTGGCCTGCAAGATACTCAGGATACCTTTTGCGGTACACGAGCAGAATGCCTATGCAGGAAAGGTTTCGAGGATAGCATCAAAGATGGGAGCTGAGATTTTTTCAGGCTGGCGCGAATGTCTGCCTCTGCCTTTTTCGAAATACACAAGGATAGGAGTGCCTGTGAGGGAATTTCCCCAAGTTCCTCCGAAGGATGCATGGAATGAACTTGGATTGCCGGGAGAGCTCCCGAATGGTCCAAGGCTTCTGGTATTTTCAGGTTCACTTGGCAGTACTTCTATAAAAGATCTTGTAATGGATATATCCGCGGAGGAAGATTTTGCAGGCTGGACATTCATTCTCCCTGCCGTCTCTGAAATAGCGGAGAAAGTAAAAGAGAATGTATTCCTTCTTCCCAGGGTCTGGAAGACAGAACTTCTATACAGCCTGGCGGACATGGCGACAGTCAGGGGCGGAGGATCTACTCTCACAGAGGTCTCAGTCCTTGGTATACCCTCTCTTGTGATACCCTGGGAAGGCGCCGCGGACAATCATCAGTTTCACAACGCGGTCTCCTTTTCCTCAGAAAACAGAGCTATATTATGGGACGGCAGGGGAACAGGCAAGGATTTTGCCAAAAGCCTTATCAGACTGTATGATATCCACTTGGATAAAAACAACATTGAACGAGGAAAACAGTATAATAGCGCAGAGCAGATATGCCAGGACCTATGGCTTGCGCTTTCTTCCTGTTATTGAAAGGAGAGTTATTTTTGGTACTTGTTACTGATAAAGACCTAAAGACGAAGAATATTCATCTGATGGGGATAGGCGGGGCAGGAATGAGCGGCCTGGCCATCCTGCTTGATCAGATCGGCGCCAAGGTCTCAGGGTGTGACATGATACAGACCTCATACATGAAGGGTCTGAAGAAAAGGAACATTCCTATTGAGATGGGACACGACGCAAAACATATAGATGACTTTATGCCAAATATTCTTGTCTATTCAAGTGCCATCCCCCAGGACCACTCTGAAATATTGAAGGCATGGCAACAGGGTATAACTGTTTCCCGCAGGGCAGAAATACTCAGCCTGATATTCAATTCAAGGAGAGGTGTTGGCATAGCAGGTACACATGGCAAGACAACGACTTCTTCAATGATCTCGCTCATAGCGGAACTTGCAGATATAGACCCAACTGTGGCAATTGGGGGAGAATTGGCTGACATAGGCACCAACGCCAAACTCGGACAGGGTGAGTACATGGTTGCCGAGCTTGATGAAAGCGACCGCTCCTTCGTATATTTCCATCCGGAGATAGCAGTGGTGACAAATATTGACTGGGATCACAGGGATCACTATATGACATTCAAATCTGTAACAGATGCTTTCGCAGAGTTTTTAGCCCACAGAAAAGAGGGCGGCAAAAACATAATCTGCATGGAAGATCCAGGTGTAAACACCCTCTGTTCCGATTACGGCATTTCTGACGGAGTGATCACATACGGATGGGGAACAGGTTGGGATTGGGGAGCGACAGAGGTACAGCACAACGATGGCGGAGGTGTCTCATACACACTCAACATGAAGGGTCAGAAGATAGAAAGGATGATCCTTTCTGTTTCCGGGGAGCACAATGTGCTTAACTCGCTTGCGGCATGCGCTGCCGCTTATGAGATGGGGATCCCCATTGAAAAAGTGAAAAACGCACTCTTAGGATTCAAAGGGGCAAAACGCCGCCTGCAGAAGATGGGAGAAGTAAGCGACATCCTTGTATACGATGACTATGGTCACCATCCCAGTGAGATCTGTGCTACCCTTAGCACTGTGCGTAAAATATTTCCCAAAAGAAGGATAGTCACTGTCTTTCAACCCCATCGTTTCAGCAGGACAGCAGCACTATACAAAGAATTTGCAGAGGCTCTTTCACTTGCAGACAGAGCATTTATACTCCCGGTGTACGGTTCCGACGAGATGCCGATCGAAGGAGTGACTTCCAAGATGATCTTCGATGCCGCATCAGAGGACAACAGGGCACATTATGAACTTTCCGGCAATTTTGACGACCTCGTCCGTTCCGTTTGTGCGACTGCCAGGAGCGGCGATATTATCCTCACTATAGGCGCGGGTAGCGTAGGGACACTCGGCAAAAAAATATGCGAGACACTTGAACTGATGAGCAAAGAAGAGGGGATAGAGTGATTTGCAGAGGGATCATCCTCTAAAAGATCTAAATACATGGGGAGTAGGAGGTGCCTGCAGGATATATGACTTGCCAAGGACAGCAGAGGAAGCCTCTGAGTCTGTTGCTGCAGCGTTAAATCAAGACCTCCGGCTCTATGTGCTTGGAGGTGGGTCCAACGTGCTTGTCTCAGACGAGCCGATCAAAGCTGCGGTGGTCCATACCGAGAAATTAGATTTGATAAAACTAACAAGGTCAGGAAACGGCGAAAGCATTGAAATAGAGGCAGGAGCCGGAGTATCTGTGAAAAAACTTCTTGCTCTCACAATTGAAGAACGACTCGGTGGCCTGGAATTTTTGACCGGCATCCCGGGTACACTGGGTGGAGCTTTGTGGGGCAATGCCGGCGCGGGCGGATGCGGATTCAGCGGTCTTATCAAAGAGGTTTCTGCTGTTGACTGGAATGCGCGCACGATCAGGCTTGGCGAAGATCTGTTTGAATGGGGATATCGCTCATGTCCTGTAGACGAAAGTATCGTAGCGCTTATAACCTCATGTGTGATCTCATTAAAAACCACGCCGAAGGAAATGATCTTTAAGAATATCAAAAGGTTTGCCGGAATGAAAAAGGGCCAGCCGCTGGGAAGAAAGACAGCCGGCTGCGTGTTCAAAAACCCTCCGGGAATGTCTGCAGGCCGCCTGCTTGATGAATGTGGCTGCAAAGGTATGAGGATAGGCGGTGCCGTGGTTTCGGGTTCTCATGCTAACTTTATTGAAAACGACGGGGATGCCTCATCCCGTGACATATATAAACTTTGTGAGCTTTGCAGGGAGATGGTCCTGAAGCTGCATGGGGTAGATCTGGAATATGAAATTAAATTTCTGGGCAATTTCAAGAAGGACTAAAAAGAGGCTGAAAGTCCTTTTGCTTGTCTTATCCTTAGCTGGAGGTATGCTTGCAGCTGCGGAGTCAAGGTATGCTATTTTCAGGCTTTATGGGATCGATATAGATCCGGTCGGGATCCTCTCCGAACAGGTCGTCTGGGGTACTGTAAAACCGCACCATGAAAAGCTCTGGATCCTGCTGTGGCTCTCTAAGGAAGAATACTGCGATAATATCGAAGCCTATTACCCTGTTAACCTCAGGATGGAACTCTCAGGATGGGGGAAATTCAGACTTGAGATACTGCCTCTTGAGCCTGCGTTCAGAATGTACTGGGGTGGCAAATTCTGGTATGTTGCAGCTGATGGGAGGACATGGCTGAGTTTGCTCAGGGTAAACACATTCATAAGGTCTGAAAAGGCAGATGCTCTTCCGCTGCTATCCTGGAGCACCGACAGAGCGACCCCGCTGGATCTTTCCGGGGATCATGGAAACGTTTTTTTCTCCAGTATGCCTATAGATAAAGTATTACTTTGGTACGACAACCTCAAAGCGCTGGGGTGGTCAGAAAAGGTAAAATTCATCCAGGCCGGGTTCAGAGAGGGCAAAGAGGTTGTAAATCTGATCTTTTATGGTCAGGAAAGGAACAACGGGGCGAACATAATGTTTCTGGACGATCCAAAGGAATGGCAGACAGCCGGACTGGCTATCAAAAAAATATATCCTGATATTTCTAAAATTTCATCCAATGTCTTTATAGACACTACATACAAAGGTAAAATTCTTGTGAAAAATAAGGTACAATAAGAGTCGAAAATGTTTCTCATCAAGAAGAGAGGGGGCTATTTGATTGTTTAAGAAAGCCTCAGGTTATTCATCGGATCGTGAGCCCGAACTCCTTGCAGGACTTGACCTTGGTACCAGCAAGGTCACAGTTGTTGTTGCTGAAAGAGAGCATGGGAGTGAGGAAGCTCAGATCATCGGTGTCGGACAGGCTCCGTCAAATGGTATAAGGAAGGGACTGATCGTTAATCTTGACCAGGCTGTCCGCTCTGTAAGACAGGCCGTGAGCGATGCACAGAATATGGTCGGTCAGGATATTACTGAAGTTACTGTGGCTTTTGGCGGAGGTGAAGTGACCAGCATTCGCACAAAAGGTATGGTCTCCCTTGGCCGTACTCCACGTCCTGTTATGCAGCTCGACATTGAAAGAGTTATTGAAGCTGCTCAGGCCGATGTCGCAGTACCGGCGAACCAAAGTATACTGCACACGATCCCGGTCGAGTATTCACTCGATGGGAATGTAGGTATAGATGACCCCTTGGGTATGACGGCTATCAGGCTGGACATCCAGCTGCAGTCAGTGATAGTTCCGACATCAACGATCCAGAACGTTTTGAACTGCGTAGATAAGGCAGGACTTGATGTTTCGGGACTTGTGCTCAAGCCTCTTGCAGCGGCACTGGGAGTAATATCCCCGGAAGAGGCCCTTGCAGGTGCTGTCGTTATCGATATAGGCGGCGGTACAACAGGAGTTGCTGTTTTCTCTGACGGCAGGCCCAAGCATCTTGGCCTGATATCAGTGGGAGGCGACCACATAACCAACGACATAGGAAGCGTCCTTAAACTGCCGCTGAACAAATCTGAAGAACTGAAAAGGGAAATATCTGTCTTCACAGGGCCGGAAGATCCGGACGAGACAGTTGATTTCGTTTACAACAGCAGAAACTACAGCATTGCCAAGAAGGACCTGCATGAGATAGTCAGGTGCAGGATGGAGGAGCTCTGTGAAGTCCTTATCCGTCCCCAGATAAAAGCAGCGGGCATTTCAATGCTGCCTGCCGGGATAATCTTGACAGGCGGAGTCTCGAAAACAGAGGGCATAGACGCTTTTGTGCTGGATGTAATGGACCTTCCTTCAAGAGTATCCTTGCCGCTTGATGCCAATAGGATGCCTCCCGGGAGGAACAGTCAGGAATACTCTGCTGCGGCGGGTATCATACGATACATAACTGAAAGAGAGAGGGATCCGTTCCGCTATCTTGACAATCCGCTGATCCGCGGGGTATCCGGAGAAGAAGCCGGCAGACCTTCCATAGTACCTGAAACAAGAGTCAGGATAAAACTGGATGAAAACAACAAAGCTTCAGGTTCCGGCTTTAATCCGCTTGAAGGTCTGAAAAATGCCTTCAAGGACCTGTTTTAGATATGACCCTGAATAATTAAAAGGGGGATTTTTTGTGGTCGACATGACTGAAATATTTCAGTTGGATAAATCAAATTACCCGACAAGGGAAGTAATAAAGGTCGTTGGTGTCGGCGGTGCCGGCAACAATGCGTTAAATCATATAATAAGGGGCGGACTCAACGGAGTAGAATTTATAGCTGCAAACACTGATATGGCTCATCTTGAACTTTCTGAGGCACAGAACAGGATCATTCTGGGCAAAGAACTGACAAAAGGTCTTGGCGCAGGCTCTGACCCTGAGATCGGTTTCAAATCTGCACAGGAATCAAGAGAAGAGATCAGAGCAGCAGTTGAAGGTTCAGATATGGTTTTCATCGCTGCAGGTATGGGTGGTGGAACAGGTACCGGAGCTGCTCCTGTTATTGCCTCTATTGCCAAGGAAGCCGATGCCCTCGTTGTGGCAGTGGTCACCCTTCCGTTTTCGTTCGAGGGAAAACGCCGCATAGCACAGGCTGCACAGGGTGTGTCACAGCTGCGGGACAAAGTCGATGCGCTGATAATAATCCCCAACGACAGGCTGCTCAGCATAACAGAGAAAAAGACAACGATAAATGATGCGTTCAGGATAGCTGACGGAGTGCTGCACCAGGCTGTTCAGGGGGTTACAGACCTTATCCTGCGTCCGGGACTTGTCAACGTTGACTTTGCTGATGTGAGGACGATAATGTCCAACGCGGGTTCCGCGATAATGGGCATTGGAGAAGGTTACGGGGAGAAGCGTGCCGCAACGGCGGCCTACAATGCGATCAACAGTCCGCTAATGGACACCAACATGAACGGGGCAAAGGGCATCCTCTTCAACATTACAGGCGGAGCGAATGTAGGCATACACGAGATCAATGAGGCTACAAAGATCATTACTGAAGCAGCTGACGAAAATGCCTTCATAATCTGGGGACATGTATTCGATCCGGAAATGGATGATTCCATACAGATAACTGTTATTGCGACCGGGTTTGACAATCAGGAGAAAAAAGTAGTATCAGCTGATCCCGGTTTCTCAAGAAAGGTCGACATCTCAGCTGTAAGACACCTCAACGCTTTTAGCTCAACCAGAAACATGCCTCAGCCTCATGCTCAGCAGTCTGCTGACCAAGCGGAGAAAAGATCCGCTTTAAAATCCTTTTCTGTCCCGGTAACCAAAGAGAGTATGACTGTAAAGCCTGCTGAAACAAGAGAAGAGAGTCCCTATGGAGACCTCAAGAAAACAGCTGCAGAGGAAAGTAAACAACCCCAGCCATCCCTCTCTGGACAGGAACAGGACACGCCCACTGTAATAAGGGTCGCAAGGACAGCACTGACACAACCCGTCCAGACTCAGGACGAGGATATGTTCAAAGGAAGCGGTGCCCCTGTAGATCAATTTGATATTCCTGCTTATTTAAGGCGGAGGCGTGAATCCTGAAAACGAAAAGAGAAGCAGGCTCTTGCACAGGTAAGATCACCGCATGGCAGAGCTGGAAAGAATTTCGCATGGATGAAGAGTGCGTAACAGAGCTGCCCAGGGGAGGAGACCTTCCTTGGGCACTCTTTTACCCGGCAGATTACTCCGTTGCGTCATCAAGCCTGGGTTATCATTATATTTACAGGTCTTTAAAGGAACTTGGCGTTGCTGCGGAGCGTTTTTGCAATGACCCGGTGCCATTCCGATCGATAGAAGGGGATACTCTTCTGGAGCGTTTTCCTGTTATCACAGCAAGCGTTGCATACGAAGGAAATGCGGAGATTTTTTTCAAGTGGCTTAACTCTGCCAATATACCGCTTCATTTTGAGGACAGGCTCTCAGGAAGCTATCCAATTATCGGGGCCGGGGGTGCAATGTCGTACATCAATCCGCTCCTTCTTTCCGCTGTCTGCGACTTTATTATTTTAGGAGATGCCCTTGATGCACTGCCATTCGCCGTCAAGTCTCTGCGCAGGTATCTGGCCTCGGGGAACAAGGAAAAACTTTTCGATGAACTTGCCGAACATCCGTCGATATTAGTTCCGCCGCGACATATAAGAAATGGCAGCGTAGCAGTAAAGAGAGTCCTTGCTAACGATCAGCCGCTTGATGCAGTCCATCCTATGAACAGCACCTGGCTGACCCCCAGAAGCTCATTTGGCAAGACACTGCTTGTGGAACTCCAGAGAGGCTGTGTCCGAAACTGCAGTTACTGCACCCTCCCAGGATGCTTTGGAAAAATGAGGTACAGGGATTCAGGGATGATAAAAGAGAGGCTTGAAGAAATATTCTCAGTATGCGAGGTCGATCAGGTCGGACTTGTGACACCTGAGGCGGGTGATCATCCTCAGATCGAAGATCTGCTGGATTTTCTAGAAAGCAAGAACAAGGGAGTCTCTTTCGCATCCCTGAGGATCGACCGTCTGACAGAAAAAATGCTCTCTGCCCTTAAAAGGGGAGGAAGGCACAGCGTGACGGTCGCACCGGAAACAGGCAGCGATGAACTGCGTTTTTCGTGCGGCAAGAAATTTAACAACGATATTATCCTGGAAAAACTGGGACTTGCAGCATCTCTTGGAATAGATCAGGCAAAACTGTATTTTATGACAGGGCTGCCGGGTGAGACTGATGAAGATATCAAAGCCATAGTTGATCTATCCGGGAGGATAATTGCAGAGACAGGACTTAATCTGATACTTTCAGTAAACCCTTTCGTTCCTAAACCCGGTACGGTATGGAGCGGGATGGCGTTTGAAGGGACAGCCGGGATAAGAAAGAAATATGAGATCCTGGCTCAGGCACTTACAAAAATTAAGAAGAAAAGACCTCAGTTGAGGATGACGAGTCCAAAAGAGGCAGAAAGCGAATTTTCTCTTGCCTGGTACGGGTATAATGAGAGCGTGGCATTGGCAAAAAATAATGGAAATTCAAAAAAAGTACGTTTTGATCCTGCCGCCAGAGCGAAAACGCTGTTAGAATTAGAACATCTATGGTAGTTCAATGGAGGTGACTGCATGGTTACAAGAAGAACACGGAACTATAAGGAAAAAAAACCAATGGCTACGTTTGGCCAGTTCATACTGCCGTTAACTGTAATAATGGCGGTCGCACTGCTTTTTTTCAGTGTAAAACTCTTTTTCTTCAATTCAAACGAAACAGACGATATTGTCTTCAACGAGCAGGAAACTGCAAATCAGGAGTCAGTTCAGCCGGTACAGGAAGAGAATGTTACTGTTCAGGATCCGGTTGATCCGGCAGGACAGAAAAAGGTTTCGATAAAGCCTGCCCAGCCTGTAGCTGTCAAAAAGGAAGAACAGCAGAAAAAAGTATCAACTGAAACAACTCAAGTAAAAGTGACAGCAAAACCGGCCGCCCCAGCCAAAGAAACCAAAGCCCAAAACGAGAAAGTCCAGGCGGTCGCTGTTAAGGAGCCCAGATGGGACGTCCAGATAGGAGCATTCGCATCAAAAGAAAATGCGCTCCAGCTATTACAAGATGTGAAGGCTAAGGGATATACGGCCTACTTGACTGAAGAGAAGAAAGACGGAGCCCCTTTTTACAAAGTGCGTGTAAAAAACCCGGAGATTGGAAGAGAAGAGGGCGTAGTTTTATCAAAGAAACTGGAGAAAGATGGATATCCCTTTTTTCTTGTTGAGATAAAGTAGCCTTTGTTAAAAATATAAAGATACGAAAGGTCGCTGTTTTGATGTCTGGTTTTGTTAAAGAGGTCACGCCTCGTATGCAGGCCCTGCAGCATGTCGCTGAAGGACTTTGTTTTCCTTGGCATATGAGGACTGTCGATATGCCTATTGATTCTGCCCTGGGGAAAAGGATATCCGGGGACATTGAAGCCGAAGAACAATACCCACCGCATACAAGAAGCCTCAGAGATGGTTTTGCAGTACAAAGTTCTGATGTAGTAGCTGCGACTCCTGGTACTCCGACATTTTTAAATAAGACCGGAGATATTCCGATGGGTATCCTGCCTGACATTTCCATAAGACCGGGAGAGGCTGCGGGCATCCCTACAGGCGGTGTACTTCCCGATGGCTCGGATGCAGTAGTCATGCTTGAAAACACCGCTCTTACAGGGGGATGGGTGGAGGTAAGGAGCGCTGTACAGTCAGGTGAGAATGTAATACTTGCAGGAGAAGAGTTTCCAGCTGGACAAAAGATCCTCTCAAGGGGTGACATGGTAGATTTCAGAACAATGAGCATTCTTGCTACTTTGGGCATTAAAGCCGTTCCTTTGACAGATCTTAAAATAAGCATCCTCAGTACAGGCGATGAGATAGTTCCGGTCGAGACGTACCCTCTCCCGCCCGGGAAAATAAGGGATGTAAACGGATGGTCTGTCAGATCGCTTCTTTCCCGATATGGTTTTGATTCAGAATATAGGGGAATACTCTCTGATGAGGGCGATCTTTTTGAGAAGACCGTAAAGGAAGAGGCAGCACGATGTGATGTTTTGATATTGAGCGGCGGTTCATCGGTGGGTATCAGGGATCATTGCTCGAGGGTCCTTGAAAAACTTCCTGCGCCGGGATTGATGATCCGCGGCATCAATATAATCCCCGGAAAACCGACGTTAATTGCCGGCAGCCTCCAAGACAAAAAGCTTGTCGTCAGTCTTCCAGGGCATCCTCTTTCCTGTTTTACCGTAGCATATGTTCTGCTGATCCCTTTGCTGCTGGGACTTATAGGCGCGGCCAACACAGGATACGGGATAAAAATGCAGCTGCCGATGTCCAGAGACATTACAGCGAGGACCGGACCTGAAGAGTTTGTCCCATGCAGGATGACCGCCGACGGGAGAATAGATCCGATCCTTGCCAAGTCAGGCTACGTTTCTTCACTTGCATCTGCAGACGGATTTATAAGGATACCCGAGGACCGTGAGACTATAAGAGCCGGAGAGACGGCGGAGGTATGGTTATGGTAGCCAGATACAGCGAACACGTAGAACTGCGAACAGCCATCGAAATGCTTAAAATAGCATTTCGAGAAAGGGCCGGAAAAAATATAACTGAAAAAAACATATCAGAGGCGCTTGGCTGTCTCCTGACTAAAGATATAACGGCACACAGGAACGTTCCGCATTATGCTGCCTCCGCCGTTGACGGATACGCAGTGGATGCATCCTCAACTATCGGCGCGTCACAGGCTACTCCGGTATCGCTGGAGCCTTCACGATATCAGTGGATGAACACAGGGGCTGACGTCCCTTACTGGGCAAACGCCGTCCTCATGGTAGAAGATTCTTCAATGGAGGGCGACGATCTTTTGATCTTTAAAAGCCTTACTCCTTCTGCCAATGTAAGGCCGCTTGGCGAAGATGTGATGGCAGGACAGATCATAGCAAGAGAGGGCGATACTGTCACACCCGCTCTGATCTCGCTCTTTTTATGCGCAGGAATAGAAAAAGTCCCGGTCTTTAAAAAGCCCAGGACGCTCTACATTCCGACGGGTGATGAGGTCATATCAAGGGGAAAATGGCTTTCAGATCCGAACCCCAAGTCCGGCACAGTAGCAGAGAGCAATTCTCTCTTTATCGAAGCATCTTTTCGGGAATGGGGATTTGATGTTGACCTATCCCCTGTAGTCCCCGATGATCCTGCCCTTCTGAAGGAAAAGGTTTCAGAGGGAGTGGATAATTATGATGTGGTGCTTGTTGGTGCCGGTTCAGCAAAAGGCCGCAGGGACCATACCCTGGAGGTCTTTGAAGATCTTGGAAAGGTGATCTTCAGGTGGATACGAATGAAACCCGGCAGACCTGCAATGGCTGCAGAGATAAAGGGCAAGCCTGTGATATGCCTACCGGGGTTTCCAATGTCGACCACAGTTGTCCTATGGAGTCTCGTATTTCCACTGCTCAACCTTCTTTCAGCTAGGGATGAAGATCCGGATCACCTGATAAAAGAAGCTGTCGGATGCAGGGAAACCTGGAATACCAAACTTCTTGTTCAGCATTCTTCACCGGCAGGGATAGAGGAATGGCTTAGGGTCAAAACGGCCAAAGTAGGTGACACGTTATATTCCTGGGCGCTTACTTCCGGAGCGAGCGTCCTTTGGGCGCTGGCAGAGGCTGACGGGGTGGCTCTTCTTCCTGCTTCGTCCCTTGAATGTGAGAAGGGGACAGATGTCACCGTCTGGATGAAAAGAAAAGTTGACCTGGATAAGAGAATACTTTTCCAGGGTTCTGACGACCCTGCTATACAGCTTTTGGTCACCCCGATCAGACGCAGGGGCGGGGATTTTGTCTCACGTGCGGTAGGCAGTATGGGCGGACTTGCAGCCCTGAGCAGGGGAGAATGCCACATGGCTGCTGCACACCTCCTTGACGACAGGGACGGGACATACAACGACAGCTTCATTGAACGTTTTGCCAACGGAGCAAAATGGGAACGTATCCTCGTCTTCTACAGAACACAGGGAATAATAGTGCAGCAGGGTAACCCTAAAAAGATAAAAACCTTCGATGAACTGTGTGCCGGTGATAATGTATTTTCAAACAGACAGCCCGGAGCAGGAACAAGGGTCCTCTTTGACCATCTCTTGAAAATGGCAGGAAGATCTCCTTCCGAGATAAAGGGCTATGATCAGCAGTGCACGACGCATATGGAAGCTGCAAACCGCGTTTTTACCGGTCTGGCAGATGCAACTCTGGGAATAAAATCAGCAGCGGATGCCCTGGGGCTTGACTTTATACCGCTTGCAGAGGAACCCTATGAACTTGTAATACCTTCGGTCTACATAGATCATCCTGCTGTAAAGGCCCTCATCGACAGCCTCAGCGACAGGGAATGGAGAGAGACTGTTGAAGCTATGGGAGGCTACAGATGGACAGACTGATAGATGACTTCGGAAGAGACCTGAACTATGTCCGTATTTCAGTGACAGACAGATGCAATTACAGGTGTAAATACTGCATGCCCGCTGAGGGTGTGGAATTTCTGGAACACAGAGAGATAATGAGATACGAGGAAATATCCTTCCTCTGCAGGGTACTATGGGAGCTGGGGGTCAGGAAAGTACGGTTTACAGGAGGGGAACCTCTTGTGCGAAGAGGGCTTGTCAGTTTCCTTAAGGAGCTCAACAAAGAGTTTCCGGAGATGAAGACGGCTCTGACAACTAACGCTTCTTTGCTTGGACAGTATGCGGAAGATCTGGTGCAGGCGAACCTCCATTCACTCAACATAAGCCTTGATACACTTGACCCTGTAAAGTTTGCCGATGTGACAAGGCTCGGTAACATTGACAATGTCATATCAGGCATCAGGGCCGCTGTAAGGGCGGGAATAAGGAACATAAAGCTGAACACTGTGCTGATAAGGGGTTTCAACGACGGCGAGATCGGGGAACTGATGGCTTTCGCGAAAAGGGAGAAAGTCCTCTTGAGATTAATAGAATTTATGCCTCTTGAAGACGATGTATGGAACGAAGATGCCTTTATCAGCGGGGAAGACATACTTAAGATGCTCCCTGAGGGCGATTCGTGGAAGGCTGAAAAGCCTGATTCCGACCAAGCCGGTCCTGCTAAATATTACAGGAATGAGAAGACAGGTGATTCGATAGGTATAATCACTGCTGTTTCAAACCATTTCTGTAAATACTGCAACCGCCTCAGGGTCTCAGCAACAGGAAAGCTTAGGACATGCCTATTTGCGCCTGATGAGATCCCGATGAGGCCGCTGATACTGAACGAAGACAGCGAAGGACTCAAGGAACTGATACTTGACAGCATAAAAAACAAACCTAGATGCTGGAGCGACGTCCGTGCAGGACACCAGCATATGTCCGGAATAGGGGGATAAACATGGCAGAATACACACACTTTGACAGTGACGGCAGGCCGGTACTTGTAGATGTGAGCAAAAAAAAGATAACATCGCGTACTGCATGGGCGGAAGGATGGATAGACCTTCCTGATGCGATATACGAAAAGGTATCCGCCGGAAGCGTTAAAAAAGGAGATCCCTTCCTTATTGCCGAGCTTGCGGGTATCATGGGAGCAAAGAAGACTCCCGAGCTTATCCCGTTATGTCACACGATAAGACTTGATAATGTAGTGGTCAAATGTGATCTGGCTGAAGGGACGAAGTCTGTCAGGATAACATGTGAAGCGACTGCGAACGAAGTGACAGGCGTCGAGATGGAAGCGCTGACAAGTGTTTCAGCTGCCGCTCTCTGTTTCTATGATATGTGCAAGGGCATAGACAAGGGGATGGTCATCAGGGATATCAGGCTGATAAGGAAGACAGGCGGAAAAAGCGGCGAATGGAACGCCGAAGGAGTGTACAAGGTATGAGGATACTGAGGCTTTACGCACCATCGCTTATAGGGGATCACACGCTTTGTTATGTCCATGCAAATTCTGCCGGTGAGAGCTGCGTGAACGAGGTTCCTATATACGTTACATGCGCGCCGGCAGGGGCTGATATAACTTCAGAATATCACGCTGATAAAATGACGATAGTTCTTCCGCCGGACTTATTGCCCCGGGAGGGTGATTTTCTTGCTGCAGGAAAAGGCGATACTCTTCTCAGATGGAGCAGTGCTGACAAAAAATTTGAAGTCTGTACCCCGGGTTTCCTGAGCGTTTCATCCAGGGTAAGCATCTGGAAAGCTATAAGGGCTGCTATCCTTACTGTAAGCGACAAAGGGAGCAGGGGAGAGAGGATAGACACAGCAGGACCTGAATTGGAAAGATTAATAGCTGCCCAAGGTGCTGTTGTGGAAGATAAAAAGATAGTTCCGGACGAAAAGGAAGAAATTGCCTGCACAGTAAGATCCTGGTGCGATGAGGGATATGACCTGGTGTTGACAACAGGCGGAACAGGACTTTCACCAAGGGATGTTACGCCTGAGGCTCTATTGGGCATAGCAGAAAAGGTCGTACCCGGTTTCGGCGAGATGATGCGGATCAAGACCCTTGAATTTACAGAAAGAGCTTTTCTTACAAGAAGTGTCGCCGTGATCTGCAAAAATACACTTGTAATAGCTTTTCCGGGAAGTCAGCGAGGAGCAAGGCAGTGTTTCGAGGCGATCGTGCCTGCCCTCAGGCACGGAATAGAAACGCTGGCAGGATGGGACAGCGAATGCGGAGGAAACTCACACGGACATTAAGGCAAATGGTCCGGATCATTTAAGCGATCCATTAATAAACAGACTATTTAAACAGTAATCAGGAGGGGGTAGGGTATATGCATGATCCTTGCGTCTCAGGCAAGATCAAAAGATGTGTGATAATCACAGGGATGTCAGGCGGAGGAAAATCTTCTGCTCTCAACGTGTTCGAGGATCAGGGTTTTTACGTTATCGACAACCTCCCTCCGACCCTCCTTCCACAGCTTCTTGACGTCCTTGAAGGACACCAGTCCGCTGCAAACCACGGAGTTGCCGCAGTGGTAGACGTTAGAGGTGAAGAGCTGCTGAACGATTTGGAGAAAGTGGTTTCAAGACTTCGTGAAAAGGTCGAAAAACTGGAGATCCTTTTTGTTGACGCGACCGATGAGACGTTAGTGAGGAGATTTGAAACAACAAGAAGAAGGCACCCGCTCTCTCAAAACAAAACTATACTTGGCGGGCTTACATTGGAAAGAAAGCTTCTGGGTCCGATAAGGAAGAACGCCGACATAGTCATAGACACATCAGGGATGAAAGCAAACGAGTTCAGGATAAAGCTGCTTGAGATCATGGGAATGTCATCAGACAAAACTTCTGTGATATTAAGCTCTTTCGGCTTTAAATACGGTATACCCCAGGACTCCGATTATGTGCTTGATGTACGTTTCCTGCCAAATCCCAATTACATTGAAGACCTTCACGCCCTTTCGGGAAAAGATTATGAAGTACAGAAATATCTTTCCGGTTTCGAAAACCTGGATACTTTTATTGAAAAGGCTGAAAACCTGCTTGATTTTGTCTCATCAGTTTATAACAGCACAGGAAAGCAGCAGGTCCACATCGCCATTGGCTGTACAGGCGGCAGGCACAGATCTGTGGCAGTTGCCGAAATGCTTGCAGTTCACCTGAAAAGGAGAGGGAACAATCTGACCATTGACCACAGGGATATAGACAAGGGGAATTTGCTGTGAGTTCATTTTCAGCCATACTGATAATAATGGTGATCGTTGCTTCCGCACTCTCTTTTTACGTGCTCTCAGGAAGAAGCAAACATCAAAACAAGACAGCGTCCGGCCGCCATGGAATAATGACAAATGCCGTTGAATACAGGCTTTCCCTCGGTCCAAGAATAGTCACTATCGGAGGAGGTACAGGGCTTTCAACTCTGTTGTCCGGTCTTAAAGGATTTTCGCGAAATATAACTGCAGTGGTTGCCGTAACTGATGAGGGAGGCAGCTCCGGTCGTCTCCGTCAGGAGTGGGGCATGCTTCCTCCGGGAGATATAAGGAACTGTATCGTGGCCCTTGCGGAAAATGACAGCTCTTTGAACAGACTGCTCAATTTCAGGTTCGACAGGGGGGAGCTGAAGGGACATAATCTTGGAAACCTGATCCTGCTCGCTACGACAGAGATGATGGGGGATTTTCAGCGCGCTGTCGAAGAACTTAATAAAATGCTTGCTATAAGGGGTCAAGTACTGCCCGTAACAACAGAAAACGTTACTCTTAAAGGTGAAACAAAAGATGGCCGGATCGTAAAAGGGGAACTTGAAGTCTCCGATAACGGCAGTAATCTTGCCAAACTCTGGATAGAACCTTGCAATGCACCTCCGCTTGAAGGAGTTAAAAAGGCACTGAATTCAGCGGATATAATTGTGCTCGGACCGGGAAGCCTCTTTACAAGTGTACTTCCAAACCTGTTGCTCAAAGAAATATCAGATCTTCTGAAAGATTCTCCTGTGCCCATAGTATATGTCGCCAACCTTGTAACACAGCCCAAAGAGACCGAAGGCATGAACATCCTTGCACACGTGGACTGGGTGGCTGGTGTTCTTGGCACTGTCCCGGATTATCTTCTGGCAAATCAGGCGCCGATACCGGAAGAATTTTTGAACAGGTACAGCAAAATAGGAGCAGAACCGCTATATCTTTCAAATGAAGAGGAAAAATATCTGGAGTCCCTTGGGACGACTGTTATATACGGAGATTTTGTCACGATCAAAAACGGAGCTTACCTTAGGCATAACGCACAGAGCCTCTCTGAGGCGATAATAAGACTGGCACGGGAAAACAGGGAGATCAAGGACTAATAGGTATGGAACATTTAAGTTACAAGATCTGGGATGAATGGACTTCATTTCCGATCATTCTCCCTGTTGAAGATGAGATAGCCGGTATCCTGGATGGTTCGAACTGCAGGAAGACCGGAAGCGAATATGAGTTTACTTCAGGAAGGATCTTTGCACTAAGAAGACTATTGAAACTATGGGCAGTTTCAGAATACCAGAGCATTGAGACGATTAGGATAATCTATGGAGAACAGCAGAAGAGCAGGCTCCGTTTCTCGCTCAATGCGGAACTTGCCGAAAAGATATTTGGCAGGATCTCAAAATCATCCCGTAAAAAAAGAAACTGGAACTGGGTCAGGGGGATGTGGGGCAGCTGCGGCGCTCTTTATGTGCCCAAAACAGGCTATCACCTTGTCCTCAGACCACCTGTACGAAACGGAAGCGCGGAGAGACTCCAGAGTATACTGAAATCAGCCGGCTTCAGCGTAGGGATAAGGAAAAAAAGTCAGATGCGTGAGCTTATGCTGAGAGATCAGCAGCAAATCGTGACTTTTCTTTCAAGAATGGGATTTGTAAAGACAGTCCTGTCTCTTGAGGAGACGGCAATATACAGATCAATGAGAAGCCGCGCCAATAAGCTTGTAAACTGTGACTCTGCCAATATCAATAAAACACTTGAAGCGGCGGAAAGACAAATGAAATTGATAAGAGAGATGGAAGAGGCAGGCATTCTGGAAGAACTTCCTGATGAGCTCAGGGAACTTGTGTTTGCAAGGAAAAAAAATCCGAGCATTTCTTTAAAAGAACTTGGACAAAATCTACCGAGACCTATTAGCAAAAGTACGGTAGAATATAGGTGGAGGAAGTGTGAAAATATACTGCATAAGCTGTTGAAGGGGGATGGTGCCCATGTATTTGGGAAAGGCAGACGTTAACACCTATGATAAAGGGGCGGGCAGGGAGTATCTTGTTTCAAACGGCCGCGGAGGTTATGGATTCTCGACGGTCATTGGAGCAAACACAAGAAGAGAGCACGGGCTCCTTGTGGTCCGCCCGGAGGGAAAAACGCAGCACTCTGTGCTGGTAAGCAAGCTCGAAGAGACGATCTTCCACGAAAAGAAAAAGTACCAGCTTTCCACAAACCGATACAAAGACCTGGTCTATCCGGACGGATACAGATACCTTCAGGAATATCAAGGCAACCCATTTCCAAGCATGCTGTTTGTAATACACAGCATCCTCCTCAAAAAATCAATTTTCATGCCTCAGGGAAAAGCATGTACGATAGTCAAGTACGAACTCCTGGCTGCGCCGGATAAAATTCGCATAGACCTTCGTCCGCTGTTTGCACATAGGATCAATTCTGAAGTATGCCCGGAACCCGGCAAGGGGGAATTTGATCTCTTTTACAGGGAAAACTCTGCGATCGGAGTTGAGGGCAAAGGACATAAAAGCTATTTCAAAACAACGTCAGGAACATGGGCATCAAAACCGCTATGGTACGAAAACCTGATATACGAGCAGGACGACATCCCTGAAGCGTCGTCAGTCGATCATCTCTGGTCACCCGGCTATGTAAGCAATGACATGTCTGAGGGTGACGTGCTATATGTGATCCTCTCCGATGAACCGATAACAATGTCTTTAGAAGAGATACTCTCTGTTGAAAAAGAGTGCTCCGAAAGATTTGAAAACATACTGGAACAGGCTAATCTCCCTGCTCTCAGCAGCGCTGAACAGGACATGATCGCAGCTTCATACCACCTCATAGATGACAGGGACGATCCTGTTTCCCCTGTCTATACCGGCTATCCATCAGTGGAGTTCAAGGCAAGAGATACCTTTGTATCTCTGCCGGGACTTACCCTTGCCACAGGAAGGGAAAAGATCGCTGCGAGAGCCCTCCGTATCTGGGCAGGTATATGTAAAGAAAATGACTGGGTAATGCCTGAGCGCATAGCGCCCGACAAAAAATGCGTATTTGAAGCCGCTGACAATGGTCTCTGGTTCGTATATGCCGCAGATAAATACACGAAGCACGTCGGGATCAGGAAAGAAGACGCGGATATCAGGGACACAGCGAGAAAGATAACAGACCGCTACACACCCGGTATCAATACTCTTGACCTTACATGCGAAAAAAATCTGCTGCTTAAAGTGGACTCGGATGATCCGCTGAGACACTGGATGGACGCTGTTGCAGCAGGGGAGACGGTAGTACACAGAAGAGGGTATCTCGTAGAAGTTAACGCGCTGTGGTACAACGCGCTGAAAGTCTCTGAAAAATTTGCCGAGGCTGACAATGACATTCATGCAAAAGAAAAATACGCAGAAATGGCGGAAAAATGCGCGGACTCTTTCCGTGAGATCTTCTGGAATAACGAGAGAAAATGTCTCTATGACTGGATCGACCCCGCAGTTTCGGCCAAAGATACTGCGATCCGTCCAAATCAGATCTTAGCGGCTTCACTCTCTTACAGCCCGCTGACAGACGACATGGCCAGAGGCGTGATAAGGATCTGCTGGGACGAGCTCTACACGACCTACGGTCTGCGCACCCTTGATCCGAGACAGGACAAATTCAAGGGCAGGTCAGAGGGAAGGCTCGACCAGAGAATGAAGGCCCGCTTCCGCGGCATGGCATGGCCGTGGCTCCTTGGGGAGTTCATCTCGGCATTCCTTAAATATAATCCGACAAGGACAGATCTGGGATGGATCTTTATGCGTCCCTTCAACTCACACCTCAGGCACAGATGCCTTGGAGGCATTGCAGAGTGTTTTGACGGTATGATGCCGTACAAACCTCATGGTGATGTGCTTAGTGCTATGGCTCTCGGAGAACTTTTGAGAGTTTTGCATGAAAATCTGCAATTTGATGAGTAAAACGGATTAAATCTGTTTGACTTTAAAGCTATAAGGTAGCACAATCAAATAAGAGCAAAAATTAATCTATGCTCTAATATTCACAAGTATTTGTGATAAAAATTTAAGGGGGCAATATTCATGGCAAAGTACAAGGTTGCAATCAACGGTTTTGGACGAATTGGGCGTCTTTCGCTCCGTTCTTTCTTCATGAACGGAAAGGACAATCTCTTTGAGGTCGTGGCAGTAAACGACCTTACCCCGCCGGCATCCCTTGCATATCTCCTGAAATATGACTCAGTGTTTCGCCGTTTCCCGGGGGAAGTTTCCGTTGAAGGAGACTATCTCGTTGTAAACGGACATAAGATCAAGGCAGTAGCAGAGCCGGATCCTGCAAAGCTTCCCTGGAAAGAGCTTGGTGTAGACCTCGTTATCGAAAGCACCGGCCGCTTTACTGATGCAAATGCGGCAAAGGCACACATAACTGCAGGAGCCAAAAAAGTAATAATCTCTGCACCAGCTAAAAACCAGGATGCCACGATAGTCATGGGAGTTAATGAAGGAGTTTATGATCCGGCAAAGCATAACATCATCTCAAATGCTTCCTGCACAACGAACTGCCTTGCCCCTGTCTGCAAAGTGCTTCAGGAGAAATTCGGCATAGTCGAGGGACTCATGAACACCATCCACTCTTACACAAACGATCAGGTAACACTCGATTTTCCGCACAAGACACCTTCCAGGGGCAGGGCCGCGGCGCTTTCGATCATCCCCACTACGACAGGCGCTGCAAAGGCTATCTCAGAAGTCATGCCTGAACTTAAAGGCAAACTGAACGGATTTGCCCTGCGCGTACCTACCCCCGACGTCTCAGTAGTCGACCTCACAGTAACACTTGAAAAGCCAGTGACTGTAGATTCTGTCAACGCTGCAATGAAGGAATACGCTGAAGGCTCCCTTAAAGGCATCCTTGGGTATGAACCGGAAGATCTGGTCTCTATGGACTTCGTAGGAGACCCGCGCTCGTCGATCTTTGCTCCCAGGCACACACTGGTCATGGGCGACAAAATGGTCAAGGTCCTTTCCTGGTATGACAATGAATGGGCTTACAGCAACAGGGTAATAGATCTGGCAGACTATATTTTCTCTAAGGGAATTTAAACCCCCATGAAGCTGAAAACTTTTTTGCCCGATGATATCATCGGAAAAAAGGTTTTGGTCAGGGTCGACTTCAATGTCCCCCTTGCTGATGGCAAGGTTGCTGATTCTACACGGATCTGTGCGCATCTTCCGACCCTGAGGGCTCTCAAGGCAGCCGGGGCCAAAGTTGCCCTAATTTCACACCTTGGCAGGCCAAAGGGTAAAATAGATTTGAAGTATTCGCTTGAGCCTGTTGGTGAGGAACTTGCAAAGATAACAGGCTGGAATGTGCGTTTTGTCCATGAATGTATTGGTCCTGAAGTTCAAAAGGCATCCTCGGAATGGGGCAACGAAGTCCTTCTTCTCGAAAACGTCAGGTTTCACCCTGAAGAAGAGAAAAACGACATGGAATTTGCTAAAAAACTTGCAGAGAACTTTGACATATTTGTCATGGATGCATTCAGTGCGGCTCACAGGTCCCACTCTTCCACACGAGCTGTTGCTGAGGTACTCCCGTCGTTTGCAGGCCTTCTGATCGTCAAGGAAACAGAGATGCTGGGAGCGGTCCGTGATGATCCTCAAAAACCATTCGTGCTTATACTTGGCGGCGCGAAGGTGTCCGATAAGATCGCAGTAGTCGAAAATTTAGTGAAAAAAGTCGACACGATCCTTATAGGCGGAGGTATGGCATTTACTTTTTTCAAAGCAAAGGGCCTTGAAATAGGGACTTCTCTCTGTGAGACAGATAAGATCGATTTTGCGTATAAAATGATAACAAAAGCAGAAGAGATGGGAGTCAAGTTGCTCTTGCCTCTGGATATTCTGGCAGCGGACGAGTTTAAAGCAGATTCTCCATATTCTCTGGTAACTTCTGATGCAATACCGTCTGGAAAAATGGGTCTCGATATAGGTCCGGAGACAATCAAAGCTTTTACAGAGGTCATCCTTTCTTCCAGAACTGTGCTTTGGAACGGGCCAATGGGAGTGTTCGAGATGCCCGCATTTTCAAAAGGCACAGAGGCTATTGCCCAGGCTCTTGTTAAGGCCACACAAATTGGTTCATTCACTGTTGTTGGGGGAGGGGATTCCGCTGCTGCAATTGCGCAGTTCGGATATGAAGATCAGGTCTCCCATGTTTCGACAGGAGGAGGAGCTAGCCTTGAGTTCTTTGAAGGTAAAATACTGCCCGGAATAGAACCGTACGATATCACTGAGTAAAAAAATATAAGCGGTTTCGGGAAAGCAAAGTCACCGGAGCCGCTTTTTTTATTTAACTCAACTTTCCCACCGTCTTTCCCGCATGCTTTTGAGCGGGAATCCAGCGACTTCAATATTTTAGAGTTACTGGTCCTCTGCTGAACAACATACAGAGAAGACGAAAAAATGAGGTTTTGAATCCACTAGTAGCAAGAGGTGGGAAAGTTGAGTAATTTAATTTAAGGAGGATCAGAAAACATGCGCAGGAGATTTATTGCAGGAAACTGGAAGATGTTCAACGGACCCGCAGCGACTTCAGAGTTCATGTCAGCCTTTGTGCCTAAGCTTGTCTCGTCTGAGGATATCGTCTCAAATATAAATAAGGAAATGATGGAAGTAGCGGTCTTTGCCCCGTTTGTATCACTTGATGCGGCAATAAAAGGGAAAGAAGGCTCACCGCTCATTATTGGTGCTCAGAATATGCATTGGGAAAAAAGCGGAGCCTTTACCGGAGAAATTTCAGCGCCTATGATTAAAGAACTGGGCTGTACCCATGTGATAATAGGACACAGTGAACGCCGGCACATATTCCGTGAAACAAGTGAAGAACTTCACAAAAAGCTGTTGGCGGCTCTGGAAGAGCACCTCACACCTGTTTTCTGTGTAGGAGAACTGTTGGAGGAACGTGAGTCCGGCAGCACTTTTGATGTGATCAGAAAGCAGCTCATGGCAGGCCTCAAGGTGATGGATGGCAACGATGTTGCCGATAAGATCATAGTTGCTTATGAGCCGGTCTGGGCTATTGGCACAGGCAAGACCGCAAGCAGCGAAGATGCGCAGGAAGTATGCTCTTTTATCAGGAAATTGCTTGCCGACACATTCGGCGAAGGTGTTGCAGAAAAAACTATCATATTATACGGCGGAAGCGTAAAACCGGAAAACACAGCATCGATACTTTCAATGAAAGACATCGATGGTGTGCTTGTAGGCGGCGCTTCCTTGAAACCCGACAGCTTCCTTGGGATCGTAAGGGCTGCTGTCCAGTAAATAATTAACTGATCATATTTTCTCTTATTTAAATCATAAGTAAATATGGACAGATTAATAAATAGATCATCGACAAGTTATAATATTCAAAATAAATAGGGATATAAATTGGCCGGATACCTGAAGTAAGCTCTTATCAGTCTCCGGCCTTTTTATATTAAGTCTGCCTAAAAAGAAGCCCCCCCAGAATCGACGGAGAGGGGCCTGACTTATCTAAACAGGTATATTTATACCTCCTGAAAAAACTTAAAAAAGAGATTTAGTGAAAAATAAAATTTCTCAGGGTAATTCTAGGACTATTGTTCATGTAAAAAAAGCAACACAAGAAAAAGGAAACAAATTTAAATGTTATAAATTTATAAGACAATATAAAAATTTTTAATTTCCTTAAGGTCACATAAGATATATTATAGGACATTATAGAATTTAATTTATATATACTTCATTAGTTGACCCCGATATTATAGCCTTTATTCGTCCTGATCCTGGAATTTAAGCGCCGGAGCGTCTCCCCAGAGGGAATCAAGCCTGTAATAGTCACGGCCTTCTCTGCTGAGGATGTTAACTACCAAGT
>JBFXIQ010000006.1:0-4732 GCA_050175815.1 Synergistaceae bacterium | reverse complement strand
AGTTGACCCCGATATTATAGCCTTTATTCGTCCTGATCCTGGAATTTAAGCGCCGGAGCGTCTCCCCAGAGGGAATCAAGCCTGTAATAGTCACGGCCTTCTCTGCTGAGGATGTTAACTACCAAGTGTCCTGCGTCCATAAGGCACCAGCGGCTGCTTCCTTCTCCCTCAACTTTGTGCGGGAGCTTCATTTCATCCAGCATTTCACTTGCTGTATCAAGGAGTGTCTTTGCGTGGAGATCGGAGCGTGCTATTGCGACTATGAATGCCTCAGTGAAACCTGAAACTTCACTCAGGTTGTGTACAGTGACTTCCAGTGCGTGTTTTTCGATCAGCGCGTCTACAATTGGCTTGTAGGGCTCATAGAATTCTTCTATCGTTTTTGATGATGTAATCATATAAATATCCACCTCGCCTTCTTTGGAGTTTAAACTAATTAAAGCAATTGAGCCTTTGTAACGGTTATTGTGAGCTTATCTCTATAAGTTTGTCAATGCGGCTGATAAGCTGTTTACTGTCGTGTCCTATTATGATCGAAGGATAAAACGCCTGATTGTTTGCTCTCACCAGGTTGTTGGGTATGCCAAGGAGCTTGCCAAGTGTTTTGGCAGATTTTATCACTTCGGGCTTGGCGTTGAGTGGGTATACAACGTTGCTGCTTCTGTAGTCGAAGTGCTTCGCGTTTGCTGACATTACAACGTCTATGCCCATCTTCTGGAGTTTTGACGCTACTTCTGAACTTAAACCTGATTTTCCTGTCCCATTAAGGACTGCTATTGACTCAGACATAGACCTGATAAGGCTCAGCAGTTCTTCATTTGAGATCTCAGTCTCAGCTTTTTTTTCCTCGGCTTTTTCAGCTCCCAGTACTTCCCCGTTTACTTTTGTCTCGTCGGCTGCCGAAGAATAAGATAAAGAGAGTCCAGCGAAATTACTTGTGTTTTTATTTTCTGACATATCGCCTGAGATCAACATTTCGATCGGCGCATTCAAAAATTCATTGGCTGCCTTAGTGTCACCAACCCAATAACTTAGATTGTTGACAGTGGCAGCCTGTCCATGCAGGGTGGAAAAGAATATGCGCTCTCTTCCAAGCTCGTTCTGTGCGAACCCTGCAAGCTGGATCGAGAGTGCGGGAGACATGTCAGTCTTAAATAGTTTCATTATTTGTGCTGTAAGTTCGGGTATCTTGACCAGGATCCTTGGGTCGTAGATTTTCTTTAAAAGTGCTTTGATGAACTGCTGCTGCCTGTGTACTCTTCCAATGTCGCCAAGTGCGTCCATTCTGAAACGGACATAGTGCAGAGCAGTTTTCCCGTCCATCACCTGAAGTCCGGGCTGAATATTGATATCAAGTTTTCCTGCCCTGTCCACATACCGCATTCTTTTCTGGACGTCTATCTCTACTCCGCCCAGTATGTCTACCACTGCCGGGAAGCTGACATAGTCAATTATTACATAGTAAAGTATAGGCTGTCCAAGATATTTTTCAACGGTGGCCTTAAGCAGGTCAGCTCCCCCGTAAGCGAACGCATGGTTAAGCTTCTGCACGCCATGTCCCGGGATCTGTACCCGTGTATCCCTTGGAAGGGAAAGTATTCTCATGTTTTTATCATCTATGTCAATAGTTGCAAATAATACAGTATCTGACCTTCTGGAACCCTCCACATCATCCTCACCCATTATGAGGATGTTGAATCTTCCCTGTTCTTTTAGAGCTGCATACTGCGCACTGCCGCTGTCAATCGAACTCTCAATGGTACCAAGGATGTCCTCAGATTTTGTGTGAAGGATACTGTAGACTTTCAGACCGGCGCCTGCAGCAATGCCCAATATTGCAAGCAGCACGATCATGATTATAGATTTAGAATGTTTCAAAAGTATTTACCTCCATTAGAATATCAAATATCTTTGTATAAGGAATACTTCCTGATAAAATGCTCAACTGAAGGAGGAACAAGAAATCTGATGCTCCTCTCTTTCCTTACCCTCTCTCTGAGTCCTGTACTTGATATCGCCAGGAGCGGTATTTCAAGTGGAATTATCGCAGCTCTCAAATCTTCGGGCAGTTCTTCCATTCTGGTATGAGTATATCCATGCCTGCTGACTGCAACGAATTTACATAGACTCATGATTTCTTCGGGGTTTTTCCATGAAACTATGTCCAGCACAGCATCAAGCCCTGTTATAAAATAGAATTCTGTGTCAAGGTACTCAGGCAACGACTTGAGCTGCCTCAGGGTATCTATTGTATAGCTTTTTTCGCTCCTATCAATTTCTATCCTTGAAACAGAAAAGTATGGACAGTCAACTGTAGCCAATACAGTCATCATGTATCTTTTGTCTGCCGAAGATACCCTCTCCCCTGCTTTGTGGGGAGGGTGGCCTGTCGGAACAAAAATAACTTCAGAAAGTCCGAACGCTGCGTGAGCTTCGTCTGCAGCTCTGAGATGTCCGTAATGTATCGGGTCGAAGGTACCGCCCATGATACCTATTCTTCTCTGATAGCTGTTTGTCATTTTTCTGCCTCTTTTGTATTATTGGTTTGGGTTTGTGTCTGTATCTGTGGCAGAATCATCTTCTTCAGTTCCTTCTGATTCCTCGAATTCGGAAGGATAATAATCTGGGTAGAAAATGAAATCCTTGGGCCCTATCGTTATCTGATCTCCCTCTTTTGCACCTGCAGCCTCCAGAAGATCCTCGACCTTATACTTTCTCATCAATATTGTAAATCTTGCAGCGTTCTCATCCTGGCTGAGGTCATAACGTTCGACAGCTTTCTCAAGACGATGGTGAAGGATCCTGAATCCTCCTCCGTGAAGTGATACCACCTGGATCTTGTTTCTTGTCCTGACCGGTGGCTGAATATCCTCTGCACTGTCAAGAGCATAAAGCCTTACCTCGCTCCTGGGCCTTGGATTCTTCTCTGTAAAGTCTATTATTTGTTTTACGAGTTCCGGTATCCCCTCTTCGGTCAGAGCGCTCACTGCACAAAAGTTGATCCCGACCGAACCAAAATGTTCAGACAGCCTCCCGATGAGCTCTTCAGGGTTTTCCGGTTCATCAAGCTTGTTTGCAACTACAAAATATGGACGTTTGTCCAGATCCGGGTCATAGGATCTCATTTCACTGCGCACAGTATCCAGCTCTTCGATAAGTTTATCAAATTCCTGGCACTCAAGGCTCAAAACATGGACAAGCAGCCTGCTGCGTGCTATATGCCGCAGGAACTGTATCCCAAGCCCTCTATTCATGTGTGCCCCCTCAATAAGCCCGGGGATGTCTGCTATTACTATCCTCTCGTACCCTGTCGTAAGAACTCCCAGATTCGGGGAAAGGGTGGTAAAAGGATAATTTGCGATCTTGGGCTGAGCATTGGAAATAGCTGCAAGGATGCTTGATTTGCCTACGTTGGGAAGCCCGACTAGTCCTACGTCTGCAATAAGCCTCAGTTCAAGCCTAATTTCAGCTTCTTCACCGAGATCGCCGTTCTCACAAAACCTTGGGGCTTTTCTGGCAGAACTGGAAAAATAGCGGTTTCCCCTTCCTCCCCTGCCTCCTCTTGCTGCAAGAAAACGGTCTCCGGGCTCTACAAGGTCAGCAAGACCTTCATTTGTCATGGCGTCGTATATGATCGTACCGCAAGGGACCAAAACAACAGTGTCTTCACCTATTGCCCCGTTTCTTGCGCTGCCCTTGCCATGGGTTCCGTTGTTTCCCTTAATATTTCTCTGATATTCCAGATCAGCCAGAGTCTGAAGGTTTGTGGTGGCTTCAAAAATAATGCTCCCGCCTCTGCCTCCGTTGCCGCCGTCCGGCCCTCCGTTTGGCCTGCACCTTTCACGAAGGAAACTCATACAGCCGTTTCCTCCTCTGCCTGCCTTAACGGAAAGTCGCATTGAATCAATAAATTTCATAATGTTACCCCGTCCCTAAAATACTATAAAAGGGGGCCTGTTATATAGGCCCCCGGAATCAAACTCAGACTTATTGTTCTTTAGAGCGTTTCAGGCTCAACAGTTACAAATTTGCGGTCTGCTCTGGTTAGGAAACGAACCTTACCTGTCGCAAGAGCGAAAAGTGTATAGTCGCGGCCTATTCCTACATTCTGCCCGGGGTGGAATTTGGTGCCGCGCTGACGCACTATTATTGTTCCTGCGTTAACAAACTGGCCGTCACTGCGCTTTACACCGAGATATTTGGGCTGACTGTCCCGGCCGTTAGTACTGCTTCCTTGACCTTTTTTATGTGCCATGACTTATAGAATACCTCCTCTTTAACGTGCTGCTCTAGCCTTTGATACCGTCGAACTCGACAAGTGTGTACTGCTGACGGTGTCCGCGGAATTTGCGATAGTTCTTCTTTCTGCGGTATTTGAAAACGATGACCTTGTCATCTTTGCCGTGCTCAAGGATCTTGGCTGTTACGACTGCTCCGTCAATATAAGGAGTGCCGATCACCGGGCCGTCATCCTTACCGAGAAGGATCACCTTATCAAAAGATACCTGTTCGCCTTCTTCGGCGTGGATCTTTTCAAGGCGCAGTTTGTCTCCTGCTGATACTCTGTACTGTTTACCGCCTGTTTCGATAACTGCATACATACTTATATTTCCTCCCTCCGCTGCGTGTCAGGCAGCCTTATGGCTTTTATGGCCTGCACCAAGCGCGTTCTATAACCTGAGCATTATAGTCAAAATTTATGGTTTAGTCAATAAGTCCTGCCCCATCCTGT
>JBFXIQ010000005.1:31717-52814 GCA_050175815.1 Synergistaceae bacterium | reverse complement strand
CGGAGACAACAGCACATTTGAAGTAAACCTCATCGTACCGATCGCAATGCAGCCCGGACTGCGCTTCGCAGTACGCGAAGGCGGCCGCACAGTGGGCGCCGGCGTCGTTACTGAGATAATAGACTAAAGCAGCCCCAGGAGGGGAATATTTTGGCAAAAAAAATTCGTATTAAATTAAAAGCCTTTGACCATCGCGTTCTCGACGCCTCTGCGACACAAATTGCAGAGACTGCAGAGCGCACTGGTGCAAGAGTGTCCGGGCCGGTACCTCTTCCGACAGAGATCAAAAAGTTCGATATACTGATGTCCCCTCACGTTGACAAGGACGCACGCGAACAGTTTGAGATCAGGACACACAAGCGTCTGATAGACATAGTCGATCCGACACAGAAGACGATGGAAGCTCTCATGGAGCTCAACCTGCCTTCCGGTGTTGATATACAGATCAAGCTGTAGAGGTTTGATCTGAAAGGAGTGAAACGCAAATGAGCATGGGGATTCTGGGCCGTAAGGTAGGGATGACCCAGGTCTTCGACGAAGAAGGCAAGGCAGTGCCCGTAACAGTTATCGAGGCAGGACCTTGCTCCATCGTTGGAATCCGGACACCTGAAAAGAACAGTTACAGCGCAGTGCAGCTCGGTTTCGGAGAAATTAAGCCCGTTAAGGTCAATAAGCCGATGAAGGGTTACTTCCAGAAACAGGGAACAGCACCAAGGCGCTGGCTGAGGGAGTTCCGCGTAGAAAATACGTCGGACTACCAGGTGGGACAGGAGATCACCGTTTCTCTGTTCCAGAATGGCGAAATTGTTGATGTCACTGGCATCAGCAAAGGTAAGGGAACCGCAGGCGTTATGAAACGTCATGGATTTGGCGGAGGGCCGGCGAGCCATGGTGCTTCTGTTACTCACCGTCACCCCGGTTCTATTGGATGCAGCAGTTATCCCGGTCGTGTAGTAAAAGGCCGGAGGATGGCGGGTCACATGGGAAGTGAGCGAGTAACCACGAGAAACCTAAAGGTTTTTGCAGTGGATGAAGAGAACAACCTGATATTGATCAAAGGTTCTGTTCCCGGAGCTCGTGACAGTCTCATTATGATCCGTAAAACAGCGTAAGTAGGGAGGCAGAAGACTATGCCTGTAGTAAAAGAAGTAAATTTCAAAGGCGAGGTTATCGGAGATTTTGAACTCTCAGATGCCGTCTTCGGTGCCCCTGTCCATGTGCCGGCTATGCATCAGGTAGTAGTTGCGCATCTGGCTAACTGCCGTGTTGGAACTCATAACACAAAAGATCGCGGAGATGTCCGCGGCGGCGGTAAAAAGCCCTGGAGACAGAAACATACAGGTCGTGCCCGTGCAGGCAGTTCACGCTCGCCCATTTGGGTTGGCGGCGGAGTTGCTCACGGTCCGCACCCGAGAGACTACCATCAGAAGGTAAACAAGAAGGTCCGTCGTCTTGCTCTGTGCAGCGCCCTGACCCTAAAGGTCCAGGAAGAGAATATGCTTGTTCTTGAGCGCTTTGATGTACAGGCACCGAAAACAAAGGTAATGCTTGATTTCCTTACGGCTATCGACAGTGGAAAGAAGCCGCTTTTTGTTCTTCACGAGACGAACATGGCAGTTGTCAAATCTGCTGCAAACATTCCCGGAGCGGAAGTAATGCATGTTGACAGCATCAACGTTTATGACCTTCTTAACCATGATCAGCTGATTGCGACTCCTGAGGCTGTCAAAAAGCTCGAGGAGGTGTTCGGTTAATGAACGCAATAGCACATGATATTATTGTCCGTCCGATAATTACAGAAAAAACCAGTCGGATGATGGAACTTGGGCAGTACACTTTTGAAGTGCTTCCAAAAGCGAACAAGATCGAGATCCGCAAGGCAGTAGAGGAAGTTTTCAAGGTAAAAGTAGTAAGGGTAAACACGATCCAGGTCCGTTCCAAACCGAAGCGGATGGGTGCCTTTTTGGGTCGTTCACGTTCCTGGAAGAAAGCGATAGTTACACTTGCAAAAGGTGAAAAGATCGCATTTTTCGAGGGCGCAAGCGCCTAGGCAGAAAGGGGTTAACCAGAGATGGGTATCAAAAAATTCCGTCCCACTACACCCAGCCGCCGCCACATGGCAACGCCTGATTATTCTGAGATAACAAAGGCAAAGCCGGAGCGGAGTCTGGTTGTATCGTTAAGTGAGAAAGCGGGACGCAATAACAATGGCCGTATTACAATGCGCCATCGCGGCGGCCACGGAAGGATCAAGTATCGTATCATCGATTTTAAAAGAGACAAACTGGGAGTTCCAGGAAAAGTCGTCTCTATCGAGTATGATCCCAACCGTTCTGCCCGTATTGCACTGATCTCTTATCTTGACGGAGAAAAACGTTATATTATTGCTCCCGTGGGTCTTAATGTTGGAGACAGCGTCGTTGCAGGTAAGGATTCCGACATTCGCCCCGGCAATGCTCTTAAGCTTAAGGATATCCCCGTTGGTACTGTAGTACACAACGTAGAACTTGAGCCGGGCCGCGGCGGAGTACTTGTTCGCTCGGCAGGAGCATCTGCGCAGCTCATGGCTAAAGAGGGCAAATATGCATTTGTCCGCATGCCAAGCGGAGAACTGAGACTTATCCTTCTTGAATGCATGGCCACGGTTGGGCAGGTCGGAAATGAAGAACATGAAAATGTAGTTTACGGTAAAGCCGGAAGAACTCGTTGGCTTGGAATTCGTCCGCATGTTCGCGGAATGATCATGAACCCGGTAGATCATCCTATGGGCGGCGGAGAAGGCAAAAGCAAGTCACACAAGCATCCGGTATCCCCATGGGGTACTCCGGCAAAGGGCTACCGCACACGTAAGCGTAAGCCTTCGGACAAGTTCATAGTCCGCCGTCGGAAGAAGTAACCCGGGTTTGTAGGAGGGAATACAGAGATGGCTCGTTCACTTAAAAAAGGACCCTATGTGGATGCAAAACTCATCCGTAGGGTGGAGGACATGAACGAATCAGGGAAAAAGCTTGTAATTAAAAGCTGGTCACGCCGTTCAAGCGTAACCCCTGAAATGGTCGGACATACTATTGCAGTACACAACGGCCGCATTCATATCCCTGTTTACATCAGCGACAATATGATTGGGCATAAGCTCGGCGAATTTGCACCGACCCGTAAGTTCGGCGGTCACGCCGGACAGGAACGCTCCACGAAAGTCAAGAAGTAGGAGGGGCAGGGTCATGGAAGTTAAGGCAACAGCCCAGCAGGTCCGTATCTCAGCGACCAAAGTACGTCAAGTATTAGCTCTCATCAGAGGCAAAAAGGCTTCTGATGCGTTGCTGGTACTTAAGTACACCCCGAACAAAGGGGCACGCGTAACTGAAAAAGTCCTTAAGAGTGCGATAGCAAACGCAGAGCATAATTTTGGCCTTGATATGGACAAGCTCATAGTAAAAGAAGTAAAGGCGGATCAGGGAAGCTACATGAAGCGCTTCCGTCCTGTTTCAATGGGACGTGCGCATGCTTTTAGACACCATACGTGCCATGTTTCTGTGGTCGTAGGTGAGAAATAAGGAGGGGTGACGGTGGGTCAGAAAGTTCACCCGGTAGGTTACAGGATTGGTGTCATCTACGATTGGGAATCCCGCTGGTATGCAGACGGAAAAAAATATGCCAAATTCCTGCATAATGATCTTGAACTGAGGGAATGGATCAGGAAACGCTGGAACAAAGCAGGCGTTAGCCGTGTGGAAATTGAGCGTATTGGAAACGTCATGCGTTTTACAGTTTGGACCGCCCGGCCTGGTGTAGTTATCGGCAAGCAGGGTGCAGAGATACAGGCAGTTCGTGAGGAGCTCCAGGCTAAAACCGGAAGCCGGGTAATGATCAACATCCAGGAGATCAAAAACCCTGATGCAGAAGCACAGGTAGTTGCAGAGGGAGTGGCGGCATCACTTGAGCGCAGGATCAGCTTCCGCCGCGCCATGAAGCAGTCGATCTTCCGTGCAATGAAATCAGGAGCAAAGGGCATCAAGATACAGTGTGCCGGCCGCCTTGGCGGAGCAGAGATCGCACGTACGGAATGGTACCTTGAAGGACAGCTTCCACTTTCAACACTCAGAGCAGACATTAATTACGGTTTTGCCGAAGCCCATACGATCTACGGTGTAATTGGCATCAAGGTTTGGATCTATAAAGGCGAAGTAATGGAACGCAAACCTGTAATGGAAGCAGTTCCTGCTCATCAGGAGAGGGGGTAACATCTGATGCTTTCTCCGAAAAGAGTTAAGTACCGTAAACCTCACCTGACAGCCCTCCGCGGCTACGCGAAGGGAGCCACAAAGGTTGATTTCGGTGAATATGGACTTCAGGCGTGTGAGAATGGCTGGATCACAGCCCGTCAGATCGAAGCTGTACGTGTTGCCATCAGCCGTAAGATGAAAAAAGGCGGTCAGATCTGGATAAGGATATTCCCAGACCGCCCGGTAACAGAGAAACCTCTTGAAACACGTATGGGTAAGGGTAAAGGAAACGTCGAATACTGGACCGCGGCAGTAAAACGCGGCCGTGTGATGTTTGAAATAGCAGGTGTGCCCCGTGAGACAGCCGTTGAGGCTTTTCGCACGGCATCCTTCAAGCTGCCCATCAAGGTAAAATTGTTAACCCGAGAGGGAGCAGGTGAATAGTATGGATCCCAAGGAACTTAGAGATCTCAGCATATCTGAGCTTAACGACAAACACAAACAGTTTAAGGAAGAGCTGTTCAACCTTCGCTTTCAGAATGCGATAGGACAGTTGAATAACTCGGGCCGTATTAGAGAGGTCAAAAAAACAATTGCCCGCGTACTTACGGTGATAACCGAAAAGGAAAAGGGTATCGATCGTTCAGGAGCAAGGAGGTAGCCGGAGATGGAAGCAAAAAAAGTAAATCGCAAAGTCCGCACCGGCGTGGTGGTTAGCGACAAAATGGATAAGACCATAGTTGTTCGCGTTGACCGTATGGCCAAACATTCACTTTATGGTAAGCCGGTACTCCGGTCCAAAAAGTTTATGGCCCATGACGAGGCTAACGATTGCCGCATAGGTGACAAGGTCATGATCGCAGAGACCCGTCCCCTCAGCGCAAACAAACGCTGGGAAGTCGCGCAGATAATTGAGAGAGCCCCCGTAATGGGTGCAAAACAGGAAGACGAGGAGGCATTGTAGGTTATGATCCAGCTTCGTACAGTGCTAAATGTAGCCGATAATTCAGGCGCAAAAAAAATCCTCTGCATCCAGGTCAAAGGCGGCAGCTTCCACAAGGTAGGCACTGTGGGTGATGTAATAGTAGGCTCAGTTCGTGAGGCTACTCCCAATGCCAACATTAAAAAAGGCGACGTAGTAAAGGCAGTTATTGTAAGAACGAAAAAAGAGATCCGCCGCAAGGATGGATCTTACGTTCGCTTCGATGACAATGCCGCAGTCGTCATAGACAACAACGGTGATCCTAAGGGAACCCGTATTTTCGGTCCTGTAGCCCGGGAACTCAGAGAGAAGAAATATATGCGAATCGTCTCTCTTGCTCCCGAGGTAGTGTAGGGGGTAACAGCTCATGTCCAAAATGAGAATCAAAAAAGGAGACCGTGTTCGTGTCATTTCAGGCAAGGATGCCGGCAAAGAAGGCAAAGTTCTTCGCAGGGACCTCCAGAAAGACACAATAGTCATTGAAAACGTCAATATGGTGACTAAGAGTGCACGTCCGACACAAAAAGATCCTCGCGGAGGATTTGTCAAGAAGGAAGCACCTCTGCATTCATGCAAAGCAATGCTTGTATGTCCTTCATGCGGCAAACCTACCCGAGTAAGCCGTGCATTTCTTGACAGCGGCAAGAAGGTCCGCATCTGTAAACAGTGCGGCGAGATCGTTGACAAGGTTTAGGGAGGGACAACTATGACACCGCGTCTTTTGACAAAGTACAGCGAGGACGTCCTTCCGAAGTTGAAAGAACAATTCGGATATAAGAACGTCATGGAGATTCCCCGTCTGGTTAAAGTTGTTATCAACATAGGCGTTAACGAAGCGAAACTCGACAATAAGTATATGGATGCTTCGATCAACGAACTGACGATAATCTCCGGACAGAAACCCATGATGAAAAGGGCGAAAAAGTCCATCGCGGGGTTCAAGGTCCGTGAAGGTATGCCTGTAGCGTGCTGCGTAACACTTAGAGGACCCAGAATGTGGGAATTTGTTGACCGTCTCGTAAGTATTGCGCTCCCGCGAATCAAGGACTTCCAGGGTATCTCAAAGAGGGGTTTTGACGGCAGGGGAAACTACAACCTTGGACTCAAAGAACAGCTTCTCTTCCCTGAGATAGACTACGATAAGGTAATTCGTCAGCGCGGAATGAATATAACATTCGTTACGACCGCGAAGGCGGATGAGGAAGCCCAGGCTCTGTTGGCCGAACTGGGCATGCCCTTCGCCCATTAGGAAGGAGTATACTTATGGCCCGTAAAAGCTTGGTAAACAAAGCTCAGCTTGAACCTAAGTTCAAAGTGAGAAAGTATAATCGCTGCCCCCTGTGCGGACGTCCCCGGGGCTATATCAGAAAGTTCAACATGTGCCGCTGCTGTTTCCGCAAACTTGCGCGCGAGGGTAAGATCCCTGGCGTAGTCAAGTCGAGCTGGTAGGCAAGTGGGCGTGGAAGGGAGGATCCTTTAATGCATATTACCGATCCTGTCGCGGATATGCTCACACGCATTAGAAATGCGAACGTTGTCTATCACGAGATGGTGGACATGCCTCTTAGCAAGATGCGTCTCGAATTGGCGCGCATCCTTAAAGAGGAGGGCTATATCCGTAACTACAAGACGATCAATGACTCAAAACAGCCGATGCCTATACTCAGACTTACTATGAATTATGGACCGGCAAAGGAGCGAGTGATCCAGGGCCTGCGTAGAATTAGCAAGCCGGGACGCCGCATTTATGTGGGCAAAGACGAGCTTCCGAAAGTTATGGGAGGCCTCGGAATTGCAATGATTTCAACATCAGCGGGACTTATGACCGATGCAGAAGCGCGCAAGCGCGGACTGGGCGGCGAAGTCGTTTGTTATGTATGGTAATGGGGGTGGCATAGGTGTCTAGAATAGGACGTAAACCGATCCCGCTTCCAAAGGGAGTGGAGGTCAAGATCGAAGGCAGCCATGTCTCTGTAAAGGGTTCCAAGGGAACTCTGGAGATGCAGGTTATGCCCCAGATCAACGTTGAACAGGAAGATGGGCAGCTTGTAGTCACACGCGAAAGCGAGATCAAGGCTGTACGCGCTGCTCACGGAATGACAAGGGCCATCCTTAACAACATGGTAACAGGAGTAAGCAACGGTTTTGAAAAAATTCTTGAAATAGTCGGAGTGGGTTATCGTGCTCAGATGCAGGGAAAGAATCTTGTTTTAAGCCTTGGTTTCTCCCATCCTGTAGAGGTAGTACCCCCTGTAGGAATTGAGTTTGCATGTGAAAGCCCTATCAAGATCGCAGTTCGCGGCATTGACAGACAGCTTGTAGGTCAGGTAGCTTCGAACATTCGCGAGTACCGCCCGCCCGAACCTTACAAAGGCAAAGGCATCAGGTACTCAGGTGAGTATGTAATACGCAAGGCCGGTAAGGCCGGCGCCAAGAAGTAAGGCGAGGTGAAGGACGTTGATCAGTAATCGCAGTCGCAATAAAATGCGGGAGCTCCGCCATCGTCGCCTCAGGAAACTTATCTCAGGCACTGTGGAGCGTCCACGTCTTGCAGTATTCGGAAGCCTCAAGCATATTTATGCTCAGGTTATCGATGATGCAAAAGGAAGAACACTTGTGTCAGCTTCAACAATGGAGCAGGCATTCAAGGATACGAAGGGCACAGGAAACCAGGAAGCTGCAAAAGCAGTCGGCAAGCTGATCGCTGAACGTGCTCTGGCCCAGGGAATCAGTGCTGTCGTTTTTGACCGTGGCGGACATGTCTATCATGGCAGAGTCAAGGCCCTGGCGGAAGCGGCACGCGAAGCCGGCCTGAAGTTCTAGGAGGAGGCAGAGAAACGTGGCGAAAGAGACACCTAACAATAAATCATATAGCAGCAGAGGCCTCGAACTTTCAGAGCGTATAGTCTCTATCAACAGGGTAAGCAAGGTCGTCAAGGGCGGTAAAAGATTCCGTTTCAGCGTTCTTGTTGTTGTCGGAGACGGCGTCAGTCAGGTTGGCCTCGGTATAGGCAAGGCCAAGGAAATTTCTGAGGCTATGCGCAAAGGCATCGAGCATGCAAAGAAGAACATGATCGATCTTAAGAAGGTTGGGCATACTATTCCCCATCCTATTATCGGTAAGTTTGGAGCAGCAGAAGTCCTTCTTCGCCCTGCGGCACCCGGAACAGGCGTTATTGCCGGCGGAGCTGTGCGTGCGATAGTGGAACTCGGCGGAGTTAAAGACATCCTGACTAAGGTCATCGGAAGAACTTCAAACCCGATCAATGTTTCCTATGCGACAATGTCTGCAGTGAAAAACCTTAGGACTCCTGAAGAGATCCGCAGGCTGCGCGGCAAAGACCGCAAGGAAGCGTAGGAGGTTGATCTACAATGGCTAAAGTAACGATCACGTGGAAAAAAAGCACAATCGGCCGCCCTCCCTGTCAGGAGAGGATAATCAAGGCACTTGGCTTTCACAGACTGAATGATACAGTCTGTCACGAGGATTCTCCGCAGATCATGGGAATGGTAAATTCCATTTCCCATCTGTTGGAATGGACTGTAGAGGAATAGGGAGGTACTGACATGAATCTTCATGAACTGTGTCCCGCAGAGGGTTCACGTAAAAAGAAGAAACGTCTTGGTCAGGGCCTGGGCAGCGGTAAAGGAAAAACCGCGGGCAAAGGGCATAAAGGACAGAAGGCAAGAGCAGGCGTATCGATAAAGGCCAACTTTGAAGGCGGCCAAATGCCTCTTGCACGCCGTATCCCAAAACGCGGATTCAGCAATTTCCGTTTTGCCGTCAGATATGAAATAGTCAACGTTGCGGATCTTGAAGAACGTTTTGATGCCGGGTCAGAAGTTACAGCAGAGGGTCTTTATGCTCTCCGTCTGATATCCGGTGCAGACAAACCAGTAAAGATCCTCGGTGTCGGTGAACTATCAAAAAATCTTATAGTGCACGCTAACGCCTACAGCGCATCGGCTGCAAACAAGATCGAAGCAGTCGGCGGAAAGGCCGAGGTGATTTAAGTGTTAGATTCCTTCCGGGATGCCTTCAGACTGCCTGACCTCAAGCGGCGTATACTCTTTACTTTGGCCGCGTTGTTCGTCTACAGACTTGGAGCACACATGCCGACACCGGGTGTCGATGCTGCAGCTCTTGGAAAGCTTTTTGAACAGGGCGGTGTTTTAGGTTTCCTGGACCTCTTTGCCGGAGGAGCACTCAGCAGATTCAGTATTTTTGCTCTGGGTGTGACTCCCTACATTAATGCAAGCATTGTCATGCAGCTGCTGGCAGTTGTTGTGCCAAGCATTGAAAAGATGCAGAAAGAGGGAGAAGAAGGGCGGAAGAAGGTAGTGCAGTACACACGTTACGGCACTATCGCCTTCGCTCTTATTCAGGCAGTCGGAATGACAGGCTGGCTCAGGAATCTAGGTATATTTACAGGCAGCTGGATGGACATAGCACTTGTTGCTGTTACGCTTACCACCGGCGCAGTGGCTGTTATGTGGCTTGGTGAAGTCATGTCGGACCACGGTATAGGAAACGGCATATCTCTTCTTATTTTTGCCGGTATAGTTGTCAGGATACCGGAAGCGATAATAAGAACTTTTACGCTGGTAAGACTTGGAGAAATGAACATACTGGTAGTACTTATGGCAATTGCTGTAATGGTTGCGGTAGTAGCCGGATGTGTAATGCTCCAGGAAGGTCAGCGCCGTCTCCCTGTGCAGTATGCCAAGCGCATGGTAGGCAACAAAATGTATGGAGGGCAGAGCAGCTTTATTCCTCTGCGTGTAAATACGGCAGGGGTAATACCGATAATTTTTGCATCATCGGTACTTCTTTTCCCTTATACGATAGCCGGTCTTTTCCAGCATAGTTTTGCTCAGATCGTGCAGAACGCATTTAGCCCAAGCAGTCCCATCTACATAATCCTATATGTTGCGATGATAATATTCTTCTCTTATTTCTATACGGCGGTTGTTTTCAAGCCGGAAGATATTTCAACTAACATGAAGAAAAACGGCGGGTTTATCCTTGGCATTCGCCCGGGCAGGCCCACAACCGATTACATCGAAAAGGTAATGGGGCGTATTACTCTCGGAGGTGCGGTCGCACTTGCGGTAGTTGCTGTAGTTCCAACAATGATGACAGGGCTTATGAACATCAACACATTCTATTTTGGCGGAACGGCCGTAATAATTGTGGTTGGCGTTGCACTTGATACTGTACATCAGATAGAGGGACAGCTTATAATGCGTCATTATGAAGGTATCCTGAAGCGCCGCGGAGGTAAATCAGGCGGTCTTCTGAGACTGTAGTTCGGAGGCATGTGATGCGGATCATACTGATCGGAGCACCAGGCTCAGGAAAAGGAACTCAGGCTGAGACCATCAGGCAAAAGTATCCTATTGCCCACATATCGACCGGAGATATACTCAGGGCCAACGTTAAAGCGGATACCGAGCTTGGCAGAAATGCAAAAGGATATATGGAATCCGGAAAGCTTGTGCCTGACGCAGTGATAGTTGCCATGGTAGAGTCAAGGCTGGCAGAACCTGACTGTAAGGACGGGTTTTTGCTGGACGGGTTTCCCAGGACCAGGTCTCAGGCAGAAGCACTTGATTCAATTTTGCAGAAACTCAGCATTTCACTTGATGCAGTTGTTCAGCTTGAAGTGGATGATGAGATCGTTGTGCAGAGGCTTACCACAAGAAGAGTATGCAAATCTTGCGGTGAGATTTATAATACAGTCTTTAAACCGGCCAAGGTCGAAGGGGTCTGTGATAAGTGCGGCGGAGATGTTATTCAGCGAAATGATGACAAAGAAAGCGTCATTCGCAACCGCCTTACCGTCTTCCACGAGCAGACCGCTCCTTTGATCGATTATTACCGCGGCAAGGATATTCTTGTTTCGGTAGATGCAGCGGGTGGAAAGGATGTTGTTTTGAAGCTTCTGGAAAAAATGAAGGGCGCAGGTAAATGATTACTTTTAAAAGTGATCGTGATCTTGCAAAAATGCGCCATGCCGGACGTATTGTCGCTGATATACTGAGACTTATGAAAGACATGGTCAAACCGGGTGTTGACACCTATACTCTGGACCAGGCAGCTGAGGCACTCGTTTTAAAAGAGAACGCCAAGCCGGCATTCAAAGGTTATAAGGTTCCATGGGTATCCACACCTTTTCCCGGTACTATATGCGCCTCTGTGAACGATGAAATAGTGCACGGGATCCCTTCCAGACAAAGAGTGCTTCAGGAAGGCGATATCATCAGTATTGACACAGGAGCATCTTATAATGGTTTTTTTGGAGATGCGGCCTGTACCTTTGCAGTTGGCAAAATAAGTGACGATCGGCAGCGGCTGCTCGACATCACTCTTGAGTCATTGCACAGGGGAGTCAACGAAGTAAGAGTTGGCGCAACGCTTGGAGATATCGGATATGCTATTGAAAGCCTTGTGATCCCCTCAGGCTTCGGTCTGGTAAGGGATTACGCGGGGCACGGCATAGGACGAAGACTCCATGAAGCCCCACAGGTGCCCAATTACGGAAAGCCCGGCAACGGGATAACTTTAAAGGCCGGAATGACTTTCTGTATTGAGCCAATGGTCATGTCCGGATCTGAAGAAGTCAAAAACCTTTCTGACAACTGGACTGTAGTTACAGCTGACGGCAGTGATGCCGCTCATTTTGAGCACAGTATTCTTGTTGCCCCTGACGGCGTGGAGATACTGACGCCATGGGAGTGACCCCTGACTTACAGGAAGGGTCTCTGAAAACAGGTGATGTGGTCTTTGTGCGCCAAGGAAAGAACAAAGGAAAGATTTTCGTAGTGGTGAAAATTGAAAGTGAGACACGGGTCTTCATAGCTGACGGGAGCAACTATTCCGTCGGGAAGCCTAAAAAAAAGAACGTGAAGCACCTTCAAAGGACACTAATGAATCTCGAAGATGTGGCTGGGCGTGTTGCTGGCGGGAAACCCCTGGACAACGGCTGGTTGGTACAGAAGGTTTCCGCGATTCTGGATAACAGCGACACATCTTGGAGACAGGGAGGTTGAGGCTACTGCATGGCCAAAGAAGAAGTAATTGAAGTAAAAGGCAAGGTAGTGGAGCCACTGCCCAACGCCATGTTCCAGGTCGAACTGGAGAATGGCCACAAGATACTGGCTCACGTTTCTGGAAAAATGCGGATGCATTTCATAAGGATTCTTCCGGGAGATCGTGTATTGCTGCAGCTTTCGCCCTATGACCTTACACGCGGGCGGATCACATACAGATACAAGTAGAATTTAATTTGGTTTTAGTTCCTGAAAAGGGATTTACAGTATTTCTCAAGGAGGTCTGCATTAATGAAAGTAAGACCGTCAGTAAAGACAATTTGTGAGTATTGCAGGATAATCAAACGCCATGGCGTTGTACGCGTGATTTGCAGCAGGAATCCGCGTCATAAACAGCGCCAGGGAGCAAGGAGGTAGCAGGATGGCTCGTATAGCCGGCGTCGACCTGCCGCGTGAGAAGAGGATCGAGATCGCCCTTACCTACATTTTCGGAGTAGGTCCGGCAGTTGCACAGCAGATAATCACATCCACAGGCATCAGCCCAGACACGAGGGTGAAAGACCTTACTGAAGAGGAAGAGCAGAAGCTGCGTGCAGAGCTTGAAAACAATCATAAGGTTGAAGGTGACCTTCGCCGTGAGATAGCTATGAATATCAAGCGTCTCATGGATATCGGTTGCTATCGTGGCCTCAGACATCGTCAGGGTCTTCCTGTCCGAGGTCAGAGGACCAAGACAAATGCCCGTACACGCAAAGGTCCCAAGAGGGCAGTTGCAGGCAAGAAAAAAGCCACGAAATAAGGCTTGACCAAGGAGGGAACAACAGGTGGCAAAACGCGTACAGCGTAGTCGTAAACGTAAAGAAAGAAAGAATGTAAGCTATGGCGTCGCACATATTTTTTCAACATTCAACAACACCATAGTAACGCTTACTGATAAGCAGGGAAATGCGCTTTCCTGGGCTTCGGGTGGAAACGTAGGTTTTAAAGGCACACGTAAATCTACACCATACGCCGCTCAGATGTCTGCTGCCCAGGCAGCAAAAGTTGCCCAGGATAATGGAGTAGTTGAGATCGATGTTATTGTAAAGGGTCCGGGACCAGGCCGTGAATCTGCGATCCGTTCGCTTCAGGCTGCTGGCCTTCAGGTCAATGTGATCAAAGATGCGACCCCTATCCCGCACAATGGCTGCCGCCCACCCAAGCGGCGCCGCGTGTAGGCAACAAAGGAGGTAATAGACTGGTATGAGCAGATACACAGGACCTGTCTGCAGGCTTTGCCGCGCAGAGGGTACGAAGCTCTTTCTTAAAGGAGACCGCTGCTACACAGAAAAGTGCGGTCTTACAAAGCGTAATTCAAGGCCGGGTCAGCATGGTACCCGCCGAGGCAAAATGAGCGAATATGGACTCCGTTTGAGAGAAAAGCAGAAGCTCCGTCGTTTTTACGGACTTAACGAGTCTCAGTTCAGCACAGTTTATGAAAAGGCATCGAAGCTTGCGGGACAGACAGGGCATAATTTCCTGCAGCTTCTTGAGCGCCGTATAGACAACATCGTCTATCGCCTTGGCTTCGGAGTCAGCAGGAGCCAGGCAAGACAGCTGGTCGCTCACGGGCACTTTACGGTAAATGGACGCAAGCTGGACATCCCAAGTGCTCTTCTTAAACCGGGAGATGTTTTGGCTGTTGCCGAGGGAAGCAGAGATGTTGTCCTTCTAAAGGAAAATTCTGAGGCAGCGGCAGTTCGCAGCATTCCTGCGTGGCTCTCCTTCAACCCTGATTCCATGACCGGCAATGTGTTGACAGTGCCAATTCGCGAGCAGATTGAAGTACCTGTAAACGAACAGCTCGTTGTTGAATTCTATGCCCGTTAGGGAAACGAAAGGTGGGGGAGAATATGGAGCATGATCGCCATGAGATCATAGTACAGGAATCCACCCCGTCATACGGCAAAATTACCATTGAGCCATTAGAGATTGGCTATGGGGTAACTCTGGGCAACTCGCTTCGCAGAGTTCTGCTCTCTTCTATCAGTGGTGCTGCTATTGTTGCGGTGCGTATTGAGGGGGTTCTCCACGAGTTCAGTACAGTCCCGGGCGTAAAAGAGGACGTCATTGAACTTTTGGTAAACCTTAAGCATATACCGGTACGCTGTCACTCTTCTGCTGTAACTACGCTCAGGCTTGAAGTAAAGGGGCCCAAAGCGATTACAGCTGCGGATATCGAACCGGACAGCGAAGTGGAATTCCCGGATCCGGAGGCATATATCTGTACTCTTGAAGAGGGAGCTACTCTTATCATGGACCTTTATGTCGGTACAGGGACAGGGTACTTGCCGATAGACCGTCCCCGTGCCTCATATCTGCCAGTTGACGCTCTACAGACAGATGCGCTTTATTCACCTGTAAAGAGAGTCAAGTACGACATCCAGGACAAGCGTATGGGGCAGAGAACTGACTATGACAGCCTGACACTTGAAATATGGACTAACGGAGTAGTTTCTCCGGAGTCGGCTGTTATACAGGCCAGCAGGATCCTTAAAGGATATTATTCTTCAATAGTGGATTCATTGGCAGGTCCGGGCAGCAGCGCACTTGAAGAGATAATAAAAGGCGAGGAAAACACAAAGGTCCTCACGGTTGCCTCAAGTCTGGAAAAACAGACTGTAATGGCCGGTTTCCCTATGGGTGAGAATTCAATATATTCAAGGCCGGTCCGAGACCTTGAACTTTCTGTTCGCAGTGAGAATTGTCTTCTTCGCGGCGGAGTTCATGTAATAGGTGAACTTGTTTCCAGAACAAGGGAAGACCTACTCAAGATACGCAACCTTGGCAAAATATCACTCAGAGAAATCGAAGAGAAACTTTCAAAATTCGATTTAAATTTAAGCGGTGATATCAGTACACCTTTAGACGATATCATCGAAATGAATGAAGAGATACAAAAGGAGGAAAATTAAATGAGACACCGCGTTACAACAAGGCGGTTGGGACGCTGCAGCTCCCATAGGTGGGCCATGCTTGGCAATATGGCAGCCAGTCTCTTCATTGAGGGCAGCATTGTGACTACAACGACCAGGGCAAAGGAAGTTCGCAGAGTAGCCGAGAAGCTTATTACAAAGGCTAAATCAGGCAACATCAACGACCGTCGTCTTGTCGTGGCACGCTTGCCGCATAAAGAGGCTGTAACAAAGCTTTTTAATGAACTTGGACCTAAATATGCTGACCGCAACGGTGGCTATACAAGGATCGTAAAACTTGGCGCCCGTGTCGGCGATGCTTCCGAGATGGCGGTTATACAGCTGGTCGATTAATTTAATGAGTTCAGGTACGACCCTTTATCTCAAAGGTGCGGAGTTCCAGTATCCGGATAGTGACAAAAAAGTCCTAAAAGGCATAGATCTGGAAATCCGCGCCGGCGAGTGGATCGCACTTCTGGGACCTAATGGGTCGGGTAAGTCTACTTTGCTGAAATTGTTCAATGCCCTGCTGCTGCCATCGCAGGGCAGTTGCTTTATTGACGGTATAAACACAAATGAAGCAAAGTGTGTTGATTTGATAAGGTCAAAAGTTTCTATAGTATTCCAAAACCCTGAAGATCAGATAGTCGCATCTGTGGTCGAAGAAGACACGGCTTTTGGGCCGGAAAATCTTGGGCTGCAGTCCGATGAGATCAAAATCAGAGTAAAAGAGGCTCTTATTGGTGTTGGACTTTGGGAAAAAAGAAAACACGCCGTATCCTCACTCTCAGGGGGTCAGAAACAGAGGCTTGCTCTTGCCGGAGTCATTGCGATAAGACCCGGATCGCTTTTGCTGGATGAAGCGATGTCTATGCTGGATCCTGCATCAAGAAAAAGTTTTCTTGATCTGATCAAAAGAGAGCATAGTTCCGGTTGTACGATCGTGCAGGTCACACACAGGCTTGACGAGATACTTAGCTCAGACAGGACAGTTGTAGTTACAGATGGTCAAATATCCTGGCAGGGAAAAACAGAGAATTTTTTATCCATATCTGAGAATGAATTAAAGAATATGGGGTTTGCAAAACCACCGGTAGCTGTACTCAAAGAAGAGCTTGTAAAGAGCGGTATGATACCCGGATCGACTAGGTCAGATATTCGGGAGATAAGGAAAAAACTATGTCTCTCACAGTAAAAAATCTGAGTTTTACCTATAATCCTGGGCTGTCCACTGAGGCAAAAGCCCTTCAGAATGTCTCATTTAACGCAGATAAGGGTGAGATCCTTTCGATAGTCGGTCATACTGGCAGTGGAAAATCTACACTGGCTATGCATTTAAATGGCCTTTTAGTCCCCCAGTCCGGTGAAGTGATAGTTGACGGTTTAAAAACAGCCAGCGATCCTAACAACCTCAAAAAAATCCGCCAGAGCGTTGGTCTTGTTTTCCAGTACCCTGAACAGCAGATATTTGCTGAAACAGTCCGTGATGAGATCTCATTCGGGCCATATAACTGGGGACAGAGGGGTGATGCTCTAGAAGAAAGAGTGCTTTACGCAATGGATCTGATAGGACTGGACAACTCTTTTGCTTCTGCCAACCCGTTCCGGCTTTCAGGCGGAGAGAAAAGGCGTGTGGCAATTGCCTCTGTGCTTGCATCAGAACCAGGCTACCTTGTACTGGATGAACCTACCGCAGGGCTTGATTTTACAGGTGTGTGCGAACTCACGCTTCTTTTAAGATCTATGTCTGAAAAAGGAATCTGTGTTATCCACATAACACATGACCTCGAACTGGCATTGAATATCAGCGACAGGATACTGATCATTTCTGAAGGTACTGTCACTGCAATCGGCACTCCTTCGGAGATATCGGAGCTGCTGTCCAACATTGACGTTAAAGGCCTGATACTACCTGATATCCTCTCACTCTCATATGAATTGAAAAAAACAGGCATAATACAAAATTTAACTTCAGACCCATATCAGCTTGCAGAGCAGATCAAGGCGGCTAAAATGAGATGTCGCTGATAAAAGGTGTGACCCTGGGCCAGTATATACCCGCTGACTCTTTCATTCACAAACTCGATCCACGCTGTAAACTTCTTATTACAGTGCTCTCAATGATTTTGATTTTTATGTCAGGAAACTTTCCTGCGATGGCAATGTGGGCATCTTTAATAATCTTCATAGCAAAGAGGTCTCAAATACCTGCGATAACACTTATTAGATCAGCCAAACCGATACTTGTCCTTATAATTTTTACATCACTCCTACATATTTTTTTTACAGGCGGGAGCACTGTCATTTTTACTATAGGACCTCTTAAAGCCACTGCCGAAGGCACAATAACAGCTTTCCGAATGGGTTTGAGGCTATATCTGCTTGTTTTATTTACTGCCTTACTTACCTTTACTACCAGCCCTTCCGAACTTTCTGACGGTCTGGAAGCAGCTTTTGGCCCTTTCACGCGTTTTGGATTTCCTGCCCATGAGGTGGCAATGATGATGACGATAGCTTTGAGATTTATCCCGACCCTTTTTGAGGAGACCGAGAGGATCATAAATGCACAGGTTTCAAGGGGTGCAGATTTTGTGAGCGGCGGACTAATAAAAAGAGCCAAAGCATACATCCCTGTCCTGATACCTCTCTTTGTCCTTGTGTTCAAACGTGCAGACACACTTGCCTCCGCAATGGAGGCAAGGTGTTACAGAGGCGGAAAAGGCAGGGTCAGAATGTATCCGCTCAAATGGGGAAGTCCTGAAAATAAGGCTTTAACAGTATTCGTTGTTTTTTCTGTTGCGGTGATCTGTATGAACAGGTGGATATAAAGATGCCAAGGTACGCTGCTGAATTAAGCTATAACGGTGGCCTCTACTGCGGGTGGCAGGTACAGCCTAACGGACCCAGTGTTCAGGAATCCGTTGAAAATGTTCTTTCTATGCTCAATAAACAGCCTGTTTCTGTGACAGGCGCTGGCAGGACAGACTCAGGAGTACACGCCAGAGCGCAGGTATGCAGTTTCGACATGTCAAAGGAATGGGATGAATACAGATTATTGATGGCTTTGAATTCCAACCTTCCTGAAGGCATCTCAGCCATGAGACTGAAGAAGACAAGTCCTGACTTTCACGCCAGATATGATGCCATAAAAAGGGAATATGTCTATTTTCTTTGGACCGGGAGGACTAGATATCCCCACATTGCCCCATTCACCCATTGGATCATGGGGGGCAGGTATGATTGGGGACTTGCTTCAGAAGCCTGCCGTTTTCTTGAGGGTGAGCATAATTTCTCAAATTTCTGCCGTGCACCGAACGTTCCTGATAACCCTGTCAGAACGATGTATGCAGTTAAACTGCGGAGACGTGGCCCTTTGATCTGGCTTAGAATCGTCGGCAGTGGTTTTTTGACGAACATGGTCAGGATGATTATGGGTGATCTTGAACTTGTTGCAAAAGGTGAAAGACAACCTGATTGGATAAAGTATCTTTTTGAGCCAGGATCCGATAAGAGGACAGCAGGCAGGACCTTTCCGCCAAACGGTCTTTTTTTGTGGAGAATAGAATACGGGGAGCCATTGTGGAATAGCCACAATAGAGCTCTTTGATGTAAAATCATTTTGTCGTTTATGAGCAGGAGCCTTTGCAGGGCATCCTTGAAAGTTTGGGAGGCTGACTGATTTGTGGAGCAAAGATATAGGTATAGATCTTGGAACTGCAACTGTAATAGTATTCATTAAAGGAAAAGGAGTCGTACTCAGAGAACCCTCTGTAGTAGCTCTTGATCAGAATTCAGGCAAGATCCTTTCTGTCGGTGAGGATGCCAAGGTCATGATAGGAAGAACTCCTGAAAACGTAGTTGCGATACGTCCGCTAAGGGACGGTGTAATTGCTGACTACACGATGACAGAGGTAATGCTGAGGGAGTTTATAAAAAAAGTTACTTCCGGTATGGAGAGGATCGTCAGACACAGGGTCATGATAGGCGTACCGGCCGGAGCGACAGACGTAGAAAGGCGCGCTGTCCTTGAAGCAGCGCTTGAAGTCGGCGCGAAAGAGGCATATTTGATTGAGGAGCCGATGGCCGCAGCCATCGGAGCCAACATGCCGGTAGGTGAACCGGTAGGAAACATGGTCGTGGATATAGGAGGCGGCACGACAGATGTTGCAATAGTCTCTCTTGGAGGTCTTGTCGTTTTTGAATCACTTCGTGTCGGAGGAGACAAATTCGACGAAGCCATAATAAGGTATATGAGGCGCCAGTACAACCTGGCCATTGGAGAACAGACCGCTGAGGATCTCAAAAAAACAATAGGATCATGCAGGGAAAGAACGCCAGAGAAGACAATGGAGATAAGAGGGCGAGATCTTGTTCAGGGACTGCCGAGACAGATAACGGTGGGCAGCTCGGATGTTGCAAGGGCAATTGAAGAACCTGTCGGAGCGATCATAGCAGGTATTAAGAGGGTATTGGAAAAAACACCTCCGGAACTTGCAGCTGACGTAATTGACAGGGGCATAATCCTTACAGGCGGAGGCGCCTACCTCAATGGACTTGATCAGCTGATAATAGAGGAAACAGAGATAAACGCCGTAGTAGCCGAGTCCGCATCTGAATGTGTTGCACTGGGGACCGGCATAGCCCTTGAATCGATAGATAAACTCAAGGAAACAGGAGCTATTTACTCAGCTACAAGGCGAGGATATAAAGGAAGATAGGACCGTCATTTACTTTTGGTATTGCTGAGAATTAAAAAATAAACTTCGGGCCACAAAAAGAAACCAACAGCGTCTTACGATTCAAAAAAAAGCTTTGCTTACAGCGGTGAAAATTGTAATCAGACCTAAGGTTTGCTGAGTTGTTATATTCAGAATAGTCAGACTCAGTTTAGTTGTATACTTTATAAAGGTTTATGATATAATTTATCGTCAACCTTGGTTCTAATATACGCCCACTAAATGATGATTTTTAGTTGTGTAATTGAAGATTTTTGTTGTTTTTTTATGAAAACGACTATGTTTTAGAGTGCAAAAAAAGTCTGATGTTGCGGAAATTGTATACTGTATTCTGGAAATATGGTCTTGATTTAAAAAAAAACAGCAACTAAACTTGTTAAGTGGACAATGTGTATTAATGAACTGATGATGACATATGGTACAAAAATCTAAGGAGGTAGTGCAAATGACAGTAAATTATTCGGTAGCGCCCAAGGATGTTTTTAAGACAATTGAAAGCCTTTTGCTCAGAGATGGTTTTGATATCGTTATCGATATGGAAAAATCCAAAGGCAGCCACATCCATGATTCAGCAAGCGGGGCCGACTGGCTTGACTTCTACACCTTCTTCGCATCCTCGCCCTTTGGGATGAATCACCCCAAGCTGGAGACTCCTGAATTCAAAGAAAAAATATTCCGTGCAGCAATAAACAAAGTTGCTAACTCAGATATTTACACTCAGGAAATGGCCGAATTTGTAAAAATGTTTGGTGAGGTTGCAGTACCTCAGGGATTCAAGCATACGTTCTTTATCGACTATGGAACACTGGCCGTAGAGAATACCTTTAAAGTTGCCATGGACTGGAAAGTCAGCAAGCTTCTTGCCGCTGGAAAAATTACAAAGGGCGAAGCTTATGACGGCAAAGTGGGAACTAAAATAATGCACTTCAATGAAGCATTCCACGGCCGCAGCGGTTACACACTTTCTGTAACGAACACTAACGACCCCAATAAACACCAGCGTTTTGCCAAATTCACGGAGTGGCCGCGTGTACTCAACCCAAAGATCACCTTCCCGCTTGAAAATCATATCGGAGAAGTAGAGTGGCTCGAAGCACAGTCACTGAAGCAGATCAAACATGCTATTGCCAGCGACCCGAACGGTATCGC
>JBFXIQ010000005.1:3206-31617 GCA_050175815.1 Synergistaceae bacterium | reverse complement strand
GGCCGCGTGTACTCAACCCAAAGATCACCTTCCCGCTTGAAAATCATATCGGAGAAGTAGAGTGGCTCGAAGCACAGTCACTGAAGCAGATCAAACATGCTATTGCCAGCGACCCGAACGGTATCGCAGCTATCATTATCGAGACGATCCAGGGTGAAGGCGGAGACAACCATTTCCGTACTGAGTTCTTCCAGCAGCTGCGTCAGGTATGTGATGAATCTGACATTATGCTTATTTTTGATGAAGTCCAGTGTGGAATGGGCATAACCGGCAAAATGTGGGCATGGCAGCACCACACACCTGTAAAACCTGACATCTTTGCATTTGGCAAGAAAGCCCAGGTCTGCGGACTTGTGGCAGGTCCCAGGGTAGATGAAGTCGAAAAGAACTGCTTTACAGTTTCAAGCCGTATCAATTCAACCTGGGGCGGCAACACTGTAGACATGGTACGTTCAGCTAAGTACCTTGAGATCTACCGCGAAGAGAAAGTTCTCGACTATGTAAGTAATGTTGCAGGCCCTGCACTCCTCAAAGGACTCAATGAACTCCAGGCGGAGTTCCCCGAATTTATCAGGAATGTAAGAGGCAAGGGACTTATGTGCGCATACGACATCTGCTCACCCGAGCTTCGTGACAAGTTCCTCAAGGAATGTCACGCCAACAAGATGCTCATCCTCGGATGCGGCAGTAATACAGTCCGGTTCCGCCCGGCCCTTAATGTGCCGGTCGCAGACCTCGAAAAGGGCATCGAAATATCACGTAATGCCGCAAAGGCTGTCTTCAAGAAGTAATAAAACAAACCTTACAAGTGGCATTGCTTTGAATGAAAATGGTCCGGCTTGTGTCGGACCATTTATTTTTTTGCCTTTTACAATATTTTTATAAAACAGGTAAAATTATCCTGCTATAATGTCAGTAATTGTGATAGGTTTATATGCGATTAATAATCATGTCCTGGGGGAGAGAAGTCATTGTTTGAACTCTTCAGAGAAATGAATTGGAGCCTGCTTGGAACACTGGCAATTGTCAGTGCTGTCGTTGCGTGGGCCGGTGACATAATTGGAATGAAGCTTGGCAAAAAAAAGGTGACATTTTTAAAACTTCGCCCTAAATATACATCTAGAATAATTTCAGTAATTACAGGGATCGGCATCGCATTATTCACGCTCCTTGTGATCAGTGTTGCTTCTGAACCCGTAAGGACAGCCCTTTTCAGCATGAATTATGTACAAAACCAGATAACGACCTTAACTGCAGAGCTCCAGCAAAACAGGACCAACCTTCAGGGTATGGAAATAGAGCTTTTTAGGAGCAAGGGAGACGTTATCGAAAAGCAGAACGAGCTTCATGTCCTTGAAGAGAAGCTTTCTGCGGGTACTAAAAGCCTTAAGGAAGCTAGGGCTGAACTTGAAAAAATGACAATAATAAAGGATAAAACAGAAGAAGAACAAAAGATACTTTTAGAAGAAAAAGCTATTCTGGAGCAGGAAAGCAAAAAACTTGAGGCTTCGGTCGCCGCCCTTAAACAAGAAGCAGAAAAGCTCAAAGCAGATATCCAGCGTCTCAGAGAGGGCAGAATAGCAGTTTTAACAGGAGAAAAACTGGCACAGGGAGTAATAAGCGGGCCGGAATCAACTGTGCGCCATGTTGATCAGGCGGTCGAAAGGCTCATAGCAGAGACGCAGGCTCTACTTGCTTACCGTTTCGGAACCAAGCCTGAGTCTATTAAAAGGCCCTTGGTCGATAAAAGCTCGATAGACAGGGCAAAGTCAATTATTTCTAAAACCCCGGGGCGCTATCTGCTGAGGCTCACTGCCCTTTCCAATGCTGTTGAGGGAGAGCCTGTAATGGCGGAGCTGGAGACATACAGTACCAAGGTAATATTTAATTCAGGAGATATACTTGCAGAGAAGAACATTAAAAAAGGATCGCAGAGAGAAGACGTTGAGGAGACCCTGTTTATAATGCTTAGGGACGTAAATTTGCGTGCGGCCAGAGACGGAGTCCTCCGAGATCCACTGAGCGGCAATGTCGGTTCGATAGATACCGCTGAATTTATGCAGGTCATTGAAGATATAACAAATTCTAAATCAGATGTCATGCTCAGGATATTTGCCGCAGAAGATATTTATACTGAAGGCCCTGTAAAGATCAAATTTATAATAAATTAAATGAAAGCATATGTCTCAGCACATTTAAACTCAAAAACCTGCAGGAGCACCTCTTCTAAATACCAACAGAGATGGAGCCTGTTTTTAGGCTATTTTAAGCCTCATGAAAAGAGGTCTGTCATATGCTCATAGTAGCTTGCCAGAAATGCGGTGAGGTTAAGGTCCTTGCTGGTTCTCCAGGTCCGGACGGTATTGCACGGGCTGTTTGGACCTGTTCAAAGTGCGGTGCCGGACAGGTGATGGAGTTGACCATAAGCAAGGATGCCAGGCGCGGAGATCTTCGAAAGATCATAGGAGGTCTTGCTCTTGCCGGGAATGTGCAGGAGAAACCTGCCTCCTGCCAGGAAAACGGAGAAAGCTGCGGCTATGATGAAGAAGAAACAGAGGTTGATCTGGATGAAACAAAATTTTGAAAACAGCGATAATATCTGTCCGGGCTATTATTATTACGACAGCAAGCTCGCGATAACGCCTGAAGAGCTCCAGGATCTATACAGGTTTACACGCTGGGGCAGGAGCCGTTCTCTTGAACAGATCGAGAAGATGCTTGAGGGAACCAGTATGTGTTTTTCTGTCAGATATAACGGCAAACTTGTTGCTTTTTGCCGTATTATCACAGATTTTGTGTACAGGGGATCTCTCTGGGATATCCTTGTCCACCCTGACCACCAGGGTAAAGGACTCGGCTCAAGCCTGCTACGCTACGCTCTTAACCATCCGGTCATAAAACCGGTACCCCTGATAGTGACCTACACTAGTGAACTTATAGACTTCATGTGTAAATTGGGGTTTGAAACGAGAGACGGACTCCTGATCATGCAGAGAAGGCCGATAGAATATTCCTGAAAGCCAGCAAAATGTTACCAAGACGCCGACGCTGGTCAAAAAGAACGTTTGGCAATAGAATTCTACGATGGCACGCTGAAAACCAGCTGCAAATATAAACGGAGGTGTTTGAAATGAGCAAAGAAAGGTATCTTATCACGTCAGAATCAGTGACTGAGGGGCACCCTGACAAACTCGCAGATCAAATATCAGATGCGATACTGGACGCTATCCTCAAGGAAGACCCAATGGGGAGAGTCGCATGTGAGACCCTTGTCAGCACAGGACTTGTAGTAGTGGCAGGAGAGATAACAACAAGCTGCTATGTCGACATTCCAAAGATCACAAGGGACACTGTGAAGCAAGTAGGCTACACCAGGGCAAAGTATGGTTTTGACGGTGACACCTGTGCAGTTATAACGGCTATCGATGAGCAATCTTCGGATATCAAACAGGGAGTGGACAAGGCACTGGAGGCCAGAGACCTCTCCGAAGATGAAATTGATAAGATCGGGGCAGGAGACCAGGGACTGATGGTCGGTTATGCATGCGATGAGACAGAGGAACTTATGCCCATGCCGATCTCACTCGCCCATAAACTCACACGCAAACTTGCTGAGGTAAGGAAGAACAAGACAATACCCTACCTTCGCCCGGACGGAAAGGCCCAGGTCACTGTAGAGTATGTAGACGGCAAACCTGTGCGTGTTGACACGATAGTAATAAGCACACAGCACCATCCGGCGGTCGAACAGCAGCAGATAGCCGAAGATGTGGAAAAGTACGTCATAGCTCCGGTCATACCGGAATCTCTGATAGAAAAAAAGCCAAGGATCCTTATCAACCCGACCGGGCGTTTTGTCATGGGAGGACCACAGGCTGACAGCGGCCTAACAGGAAGAAAAATAATTGTTGATACATATGGCGGTGCTGTTCCCCACGGCGGAGGGGCCTTCTCCGGGAAAGACCCGACGAAGGTCGACAGATCCGGTGCCTACATGGCCAGATACGTAGCCAAAAATGTTGTTGCTGCCGGGCTTGCCGCAGCCTGCCAGATACAGGTCGCTTATGCTATAGGCGTTGCAAAACCTGTATCAATAATGGTAGAAACTTTTGGTACCGGGACCATACCTGACCAGAAGATAACAGAAATTATCAGGGAGCACTTTGATTTTCGCCCCGCGGCAATAATTAGAGATCTAGAACTTCGCAAACCGTGTTACAAAAGATTGGCTGCATACGGTCACATGGGCCGTGTAGATCTTGATCCGATCCCCACATGGGAACGCGCTGACAAGGCAGAGATACTCAAAAAAGCAGCAGCTGTATAGGGCAGGATTTGTTTATCAGAGCACCGCAGGGTCAACAAAAAGGTATTTCTTTGACATCCTCGCGGTGTTCTTTCTTTAAATTTATGACTGATGATCTTGTACATTCTCTTTTTCATTTTTTGTGGCCTGAAACATGTCCTGTCTGCGGCAGGATCGGAATGTCATGCTGTGACGGCTGTATGAGGTCAGTTGTTTCTCCGCTGCCTTCGTTTTGTGCTAAATGCGGCGCCCCTTACGGTCTTTTGTGCTGCAGCGGTTCGGTCCCTTGTCATGCGCTTTCACTTCACGAAGGAATCTCTCGTGAACTGTTGTTGTATTTGAAATACAGGAACTCGCGTTCTCTGGGTATACCAATGGGCAGGCTTATGGGTGAAACCTTTATTGATAAAGATGCAGACATCCTTATACCTGTACCTTTACACAGATCAGGCAGAAGGGAATATAATCAGTCGCTACTGCTGGCTGAAGGTATTTCTCAGGTGTGGAGTATACCTGCTGACGACAAAAAACTTTTCTGGAAAAATGATATCCTTCCTCAGGTGGGGAAAACGAGCTCATCAAGGCAGATGATGCCGGCAGACGCTATGCGATCGGAAAGCCTTGAAGGACGTTCCGTTGTGCTGGTTGATGATGTATACACTACAGGAAACACTCTGCGCGCAGCGATATCAGCAGTAGAAAAGGCTGCAGGAAAGGTATGTTCTGTGTTAGTGTGGTCAAGAAGGGTACCTTCACAGGACAATGAAGCTTCATGGGTGAAACAATAGGTTTCTTTCTATTGTGGAAAGCGGATCAATACAAACATGATCTGGTCGTAAACAAATATTCTATGATCAGACTTAACAGGGAGGCATAAGCATGTTTAAAAGGATTGGTGTCCTTACAAGCGGAGGAGATTCTCCTGGAATGAATGCGGCGATAAGGGCGGTAACACGTACTGCTCTCTACAACGGGCTTGATGTTGTTGGGGTAAGGAGAGGATATGAGGGGCTGTTAGAGGGGGATCTTGTTCCTATGACAAGGAGTTCTGTCGGCGGGATACTCCTGCATGGAGGGACGATCCTGAGAACAGCAAGGTGTCCTGAATTTTTTAGGCCCGAAGGAGTCAACGCAGGAGTTTCAAAACTTAAAGAAAATGATATTGAGGCTCTGGTAGTTATCGGCGGTGATGGTTCTTTTCGCGGGGCAAACGAGCTGCACAGCAGGGGAGTAACTGTTGTAGGGATACCGGGGACCATAGACAATGATATGGCTGGCACAGACTGCACTATCGGTTTTGATACGGCTTGCAACACAGCTCTGGAGTGTATAAGTAAGCTCCGTGATACGGCATCCAGCCATGACAGAATGTTTATTGTCGAGGTCATGGGACGAAACTCAGGTTTTCTGGCCCTGGAGACAGGTGTTGCCTGCGGAGCGGAATTTGTCCTTGTGCCGGAGATCGCTCCTGATATTGAGGCTATATCCCAAAAACTGAGCTACGCAAAAGAGAGGGGTAAAACTCACTCTATTATTGTCTTAGCAGAGGGAGTTATGTCAGCTTCTGAACTTGCAGAAAAACTGCAGGGGCAGGGGAGCTATGACCCCAGGATAGTTGTACTTGGACACCTGCAAAGAGGAGGAGCTCCCTCATGTTTTGACACTGTACTAGCTTCGAGGCTGGGTGCCGCAGCAGTAGAACTCCTTATTAAAGGAGGACGGGGGATGATGGTTGGAAGGGTAAACGGCAATATTGTATCCTCTGATATCAAAACCGCATGGGAAACAAAAAGAGGCCTTGACGCTGATATGTTAAGACTTGTTGAAATACTCAGCATTTGAGACGATCAAATGGAAAAATACAGATTACCGTCAGGATTTGCAGAAGAACTGGTCAATATTGTTGCTTCAAATAAAGGCAATAGAGGTATCTCAAGCCTGTGCAAACACCACTACTTGCAAAAAGCCGCTGAAGTTATGGCGGATGTCTCCAGGGTCGCTGTGGTTTCGGGTTTTTTCGTTCCTTTCCCTGGAGCGCCTGAAACAGATGGCCCCGGAGGAGCGGCTGTTCTGGCAAGGACCTTTTGGAAGCATGGTGCTGAAGCTGAGATCTGGACAGACAACCTTTGTGTGGATGCAATTAGGGCATGTGCAGCTGCGGTCGGTTTTCCTGAAGAAAAAGTGATGGCAGTTGACCGTTTTGATAAACTTGACTCTTTTTCTCCTGATGCCGTGGTATTCACAGAACGTCTGGGACGTGCGGCGGACGGCAAATATTACAACATGAGAAGCGAGGATATTTCTGCCTGGACACCTTCGCTGGACTGGATCGCAGTCCTCTGTTCGCGCAAAAATATTTTTACAGCAGGGATAGGTGACGGAGGAAATGAAGTTGGGATGGGTAACTTTGTCACAGAAATATGTGATATCAGGCCTGATTTCAGAAAGTGTCTCTCAGTCATACGTACAGATGTAACCATACCTGTAGATGTCAGCAACTGGGGCTGTTACGCACTTAGTACTGCTCTTTCATACATTTGGAAAGAATGGCTCGGTCCATGCAAGGATGATGAGCGGTCCATGCTTGAAGCACTTATTGAGAAAAAAGCAGTGGATGGTTTAAGCAAAAAATCAGAACTTACTGTGGACGGTTTTGAGATCGATGTGCACGAAGCAATTATTTCAAAGCTATACGAAATATGGAATAAATATAGTTCATGATTTTTGTTTTTTTAGATACTCATGGTAAAATGCTAGGTTAGAGATTGGTGGTACTGCATGAAAAGCATCAATACGGATATGTCAGCGAAGAGACCGCTTGTCCTTCTCGGTTTCAGTGTAATTCTCCTGCTTTTGCTGGTGACATGGAGCTTAAAAGTCGGTCCGTTCTCAAGTTTCTTTAAGGTCGAAGAAGCAGTTATCTGCCAGGAACTTGGAGATAACCGCGAGCCTCTGCTGATTGGCAACAGCATCCCCTACGGCCCCAGTCAGATATGTTTGTGGCTGAAGTATTCTTCTGCACGTGAAGGCAGCCATCTGGAAGTTTCATGGTATTACGGCAAGGAACTGGTCCTTTCGGAACCGCTTAAGCTTATGACAAAAGACGGGGTAAGAGCTTTTTATCTTTTAAGGGAAGAGGGGACTCCTCTCCCGGTAGGTTTGTATAGAGTCACTGTTTCCACGCCTGCAAAAGTATGGTCAGACATCGAATTCGAAATAGCAAGAAGAAAATGACACTAGACCGGGAGGTCAGAGAAGTTGCCAAGGAAAAAAAGTGAAACTACAGAAGAACCAAAGAAGAAAACAACAAGGACCAAAAGCTCTTCCACAGTAAAAAAGGAAAATGAGCCGATCCATCTGAATGAAACAGAAAATAATGTTATTGCATCTGAACCAGTGAATGAGGTTACCTCTGCTGCAGATGCCGATTGTGTTTTAAAGGGAGCCTCGCTTCCTGAAGTTGCTCCCGAAGCTGTATCTGTTCTAATTGCGGAGGCAAACAAAGAGCAGAATGGCAATAACAACGGCAATGGATATGGTAAGCAGCACAAGCATACCCATCCTAAATTGGGGTTCAATTATCTGGCACAGCAAACACTGGCTGAACTGAGAAAGATCGCGAAAGAGATAGGCGTTACTTCAATATCGGCCAGGCGGAAAGACGACCTCATAGTTGATATACTTAAGACCCAGGCTGAAACGATGGGGTACAGGTTCAACGGGGGAACACTTGAGTGCCTCTCTGAAGGGTATGGTTTCCTCCGGCCATCCGGACTGCTTCCCAGCAGCAATGACATATATGTCTCTGCCTCACAGATCCGCAGATTTGGACTGAGGAACGGAGATGTAGTCTGGGGAATAATTCGCCCGCCCAAGGAACAGGAACATTATGAGGCTCTTCTGAGAGTGGAAAATGTTAATTTTACAGATCCGGAAGCTGCAAGAAAAAGACCCCAATTCGAATCACTCACTCCAATATTCCCTGATGAAAAATTAAATCTGGAGACAGACAGGAAGGTCGTATCTACACGGATGGTAGACCTTTTTGCCCCGATAGGCAAAGGACAGAGAGCACTCATCGTCTCTCCGCCGAAAGCAGGAAAAACGACCCTCCTGAAAAATATCGCGAACGCTATCACAACTAACCATCCTGAAGTTATCCTTATGGTACTCCTGATCGACGAAAGACCGGAAGAAGTAACGGACATGGCACGTTCGGTCGATGGAGAGATCATTGCGTCCACCTTCGACAGGCCTGCGGAAGAGCATATGCGCGTAGCAGCGCTAGCGCTTGAAAAAGCAAAAAGGCTGGTCGAAGTATCCAAGGATGTAGTTTTGCTGCTTGATTCGATAACCAGGCTGGCAAGGGCATCAAACCTCATCGTTCCTCCTTCGGGAAGGACACTTTCCGGCGGTATGGATCCGGCTGCTCTCTATTTCCCTAAAAAATTCTTCGGAGCTGCAAGAAATATTGAATTTGGCGGAAGTCTCACTATAATAGGAACGGCACTTGTTGAAACCGGCAGCAGGATGGATGATGTCATATACGAAGAATTCAAAGGAACCGGGAATATGGAAGTACATTTATCACGAAAGATATCAGAACAGCGGATATTCCCGGCTCTGGACATAACTAAATCAGGTACAAGAAAAGAGGAGCTGCTGGTTCCTGAACATGACCTCCAGCGCATTTGGGCGCTGAGAAGGAAAATAACTAATATGGATGAAGCAGAAGTGCTGAATCTTATTTTGGATAAAATACGCAACACGGTGAATAATCGCGAATTTCTTGCTACAATAAAGGCAGGCTGAGCAGTTCTCTAAATGCTAAAGTCAGTGAGAACGGATGATGTTGTGGAGTGACTGAATGATGTCGAGGTTTACCTTGATCAAATTGAAAAAAAGAAAAACGATATACTTCGGCCTGTTTGTCATTGCGGCACTGTCGGCATCTGTGATCCTGTCCGCAATGGCAGCTGAGAGAGCAGGTATGTACTGGATAGGGATGGACCTGCCGGACATATCTGAAAAAACTGTCAATAACAGAGGGTTTTTAATGGTTGACGTCTCTGAACTGTCAGATGTCAGCTCTTCAGCTGAATCTTTTGAGTCCGAAACAGAGGTCATCCCAATAGGGATCGGACCCCTTCCAAGCATCCCAACACTTACCACAGAAGAACTTAAACTATATGGAGTGCTATCAAGAGGCGACGGACTGATCCTAAGTGAGGACAAAGAGGCTCTGATAGGAGACATATGCTGGCAGGAAGTAATACTGGACCAGGGTGATACTATTGAATCCGTGGCGGAAGAGTACGGAGTAAAAGTTGAGGATATCAGACGTGCGAACGGCCTCAAGCCAAACGAAAAACCAAAGTATACGGATATTCTTTATATTCCTGACCGGACTGATTCTGTTCCTCTGACGCTTGCCTACGTCAACAAACTTAAAAAGTATGAGACAGATCTTGAAAAAAGAGGCAAGCCTCTTTTGCTGACAGAGTATGTAGTCAAAGATGGTGATTCGCTCTGGACGATCGCAAATAAATTCGATCTTGACCTTGACACCATAATCGGATCCAACAGAATATCGAACATCAACCACCTCAAACTAGGGACAGTGCTCAGGATACCAAACCAGGACGGTATATTTATCAAGGTGGCAAAAAATGATACTGTTGCCAAACTGGCCGATAAGCATGGCTCTTATAAACAGGCTGTCTATGTGGCAAACATGATGAGCGACGAAACGCAGCTCAAGATAGGAAGCGAAATATTCCTTCCAGGAGCCAAAGTCGCCGCTGTGATTGCATCTGCAGGAAGAACCAGTGCCAGGACGACTGTTACCACGTCGTCCAGAAAGTTCCGGTGGCCGGTCATGGGCAAGATATCCAGTGTATTCGGATGGCGCCGCAGCCCCTTTGGACGCAGGAGGGTCTTCCACTCAGGACTTGACATCAGGGCGCCACGTGGGAGAGTCATAGTGGCAGCGGGAGATGGAAGAGTAGTACACTCCGGTTGGATGGGCGGATACGGAAGAACTATAGTTATTTCTCATCCCGGAGGAATGTCTACCCTATACGGACACTGCAGCAGCCTTCTTGTAAGAAATGGAGCCACTGTAAGATCAGGACAGCAGATAGCAAGAGTCGGGAGCACAGGAAGGTCTACGGGTAATCACCTCCATTTCGAGGTGCGAAAGAACGGAACTCCGCAGAACCCTCTAAGATACTTAAGGTAATTTTATTGCTAAACCGCGACATTAAAGGGGCGTTATAAATGACAAAGTACATTTTTGTAACCGGCGGAGTTGTTTCTTCATTAGGTAAGGGAATAACCGCCGCATCTCTTGGTGTATTGCTTAAGAGAAGGGGCTACAGGGTCAGTATCATAAAGATGGATCCTTACATAAATGTAGATGCCGGTGCAATGAGCCCGTTCCAGCACGGTGAGGTTTTTGTTACCTGGGACGGAGCGGAAACAGACCTTGACCTTGGGCATTATGAGCGCTTTATCGATGAGGCTATTACCGGAGAAAACAGCTGCACCACCGGTAAAGTCTATTCCGCTGTAATACAGAGGGAAAGAAGCGGCGGATATAACGGGGCAACGGTCCAGGTAATCCCTCACATAACAAATGAGATACAGGACAGGATCCTGAGAGTAGGCGAAGACAAAGATGTTGTAATAGCTGAAATCGGCGGAACAGTTGGAGACATAGAAGGACTTCCATTCCTTGAAGCGATCAGGCAGCTTGCTGGCAGGATAGGAAGAGAAAATATACTCTATTGCCATGTAACGCTTGTCCCGTACATAGCAGCATCCGGTGAATTAAAGACAAAACCTACACAGCACAGCGTCAACGAACTGAGACGCATAGGCATACAGCCTGATCTTATAGTATGTCGTTCACAGTACCCCGTAAGTAGAGACCTTAGAGAGAAAATAGGACTTTTTTGCAGTGTGATGCCGGATTGTGTGTTTGAAGCAATAGATGCGGATTCTATCTATCGTATTCCTTCCATACTTCACAAACAGGAATTTGACACGATCGCACTCAGAAAATTAGGCTTGAATTCAGATACTCAGCCTGACATGGGAGACTGGAATTCATTCCTGGAGAAATATGACAACCTGAAAGGCGAGGTTACGGTTGCCCTTGTCGGCAAATACACAGAGATCAAGGATGCCTATTTAAGCGTGAACGAAGCCCTTGCACATGCAGGTATAGCTAATGGCGTGAAAGTGCAGGTAATGCCGGTCGAAGCGGAGGATCTAGAAAATGGGACCCCGGAAGAGATTCTTTCCAAAGCGGATGCTATCCTTGTGCCGGGAGGATTTGGGCAGAGAGGCGTCGAGGGAAAAATTACAGCGGCGAAATATGCAAGGGAGAACAAAGTCCCCTACTTTGGACTTTGTCTTGGTATGCAAGTAGCGGTTATTGAGTTTGCCAGAAATGTCCTGGGACTTTCAAAAGCAAACAGTCTTGAAATGGACGAAATGACGCCTCACCCTGTTATCCATTACATGGAGGGGCAAAAAAACATAGCTGACATTGGCGGAACATCAAGACTGGGAGCTTACCCGTGTGAACTAAAGAAGGATACGAAGTCCATTTCAATATATGGCTCAGAGATAATCAGCGAACGACACAGGCATCGCTTCGAATTCAACAATCAATACATAGAACTTTTTGAAAAGGCCGGTATGATTGTAGCAGGGATATGTCCTTCCGGAGGACAGGTAGAAATTATGGAAAACACATGTCATCCGTGGATGTTGGGAGTCCAGTTCCACCCAGAGTTTCTGTCCCGACCGGTAAAGCCCCATCCATTATTCCTGGATTTCATTGCAGCGGCAGTTAAAAATTCTAAATTGAAAAATTGAAAGGAGGAAAAAATCATGAAGTTGAAAAACATGTTGATGCTGGCGGCAGCAATTCTTACGGTCTTTGCATCGGTAACAGTCTCATCTGCTTCAGATGTGGTTGCTGACGGAGGTCCTGCCTTTCAAACACTTGAGAGAATTGAGACTATTGTTTATGGTTCGCCAAAGGGAGGGGGACTTCTTTCCAGGCTTAACACAGCTGAAAAAGACGTCTTTGGAAGGGAACTCCCCGGAAGTCTGACTGAACGCCAGACCGCTATGCTGGATTTCCTAGAGAAGGGAACAACAACTCAGCCATCGCTCCTCTTTAAGCTCTCTGTTGCAGAATGGGCCGTATCTCAGCAGATCCATCCCGAATGGTCGCTCGCAAGAAGGATAGACACGATGGAAACAATAGTTGAAGGAACAGTTCAGGGCGGAGCTCTGGCTTCAAGAACAGAGAGGCTTATTACCAAACTTCTTCCTGAGGGAGTTCTTGCGACCCCCGTAGAGATACCTGCCACAACTGTGGTCAAGACATCTCTTTCTCAGACGCTTACAGTTAAAAATGTTAAGGTGGATGATAAGGTCGTCCTGAAACTGATCGAAGAGATCGTGATAAACAAGAACCTCGTCGCTCCCAAAGGAAGCCGGGTCTTTGCCCACATCACCAAAGTCAAGCCCCCGCGCAGTTTCGGCAGGCCCTCTGAAATTGAAATGGCCTTCGATGCGCTTGAAGTCATAGGCCCCAACTCAGTTACTGTGGCAATGGGAGAGGCTGCGAAGAAGGCTATGGAAGCTGATGCTGCGACTTATGGAGCAGTAGGCGCAAGTTTTGCAGGAGCAGTTCTCCTTGGTCCTCTTGGACTAGCGGGAGGCTTCCTTGTAAGGGGTTCGGACAACCACCTTAAAGAGGGTACTTTGTTCTATGTTGAAACAACATCTGCCGCAACTGTCCACGGATATATGATACCGAGCCAGATATCATCTATGACTGTTTCCGGTGATGTGACATCTCCTCAGGGCACCGGATCACAGATAAATCCGTAATATTTTTGATTGGAATGACATTGATTTGTCAATAAAAAAAATATCCCGTAAAAAGGCATACACGATCGCAGCGTTGATTTTTATCGCTGTGATTGTGGTCTTTTTATGGAGAGACCTGAACCTTGCCAGCAGGGTGGGTGACATTCCTCTGCCGGATATTATTGTAGAAAATATTGAGATAGACAGAGAGATCAACGGGGCGCAGTGGAAACTCATCTCTCCGAGGGTAGAACACAGGGATGGACTTTTTTACGGAGAGTCTCTTGACATAACGATCACTGAAAGCGGTGACAAAGTCACCAGGATCAACGCGTATAAAGGTGTATTCACAAGAGCTAACAACGATATCGAAATGACAAGCGCAGACGCTGTCATGACAGAAAAAAATAATGTTTACAACCTTAAGGCAGGCAGAGTAGAGTTTAAGGCAGCAAAAGAACTCTGGAGCTTCTTTAAAGGAGTAAAGCTCTCTGACGGAAAGATCACGGTTGAAGGTAAAGAAGGCACTTACGATACAAAAAGCGGAGAATGTAAAGTAACAGGCGGAGGAGTCGTAACGTGGAAAGAGTAAAAAGAATATTTAGATTTGGACCATTAAATGTTATTTTGCTGGCCTTCATCTTTGCGTGTTCAATTCTTCTCATTCCCCTTTATGCTGAAGACACACCGGATGAGGTCCATATCGACGCTGACAGCGTGGTCTATCAGGAGAACACAGGGATAGCTACAGCGGACGGAAACGTTAAGGTCAGAAATAAAACGATGAGAATGTTTGCTCCTCATGTTGAATACAACAGCAACAATCAGCTTGTGGAGGCTTTTTCTGATCAAAGGGGAAAGGTAACGCTCTTTTCAGGACCGGACAAACTGACAGGAGATCACCTGACTTACAGCCTTGACACAAGAAGGGGTGTCCTTACCGATGCTTCAGGCAAGATGGACGCGCTTTACTTGCAGGGTGGTAATGTCAAAGTAATGCCCATGGATGATGCTGTAAAATTCGGTGTTCTCAAATCACGTCCCAAAAAGAGCAAAAAGGATGCTGAAGATGAGCAGATAACAGAATGGCTGAACGTGACGACGACGACCTGTGATTTTGAAAAACCCCATTACAGGCTGAAATCCAATAAAGTAGTAATAATACCCAACAAAAAAATGATAATAAGACGTCCGAGAATATACATTGGAGAGAAGTGCATATTTACATATCCCTTTGACTATGTAGCAAGGCTTGGGCCGAGAGAACAGAGTCTTCTTCCCTATTTTGCATATGATTCAAACAAGGGCATGGGCGGCGGGTTAAAAGGGTACGTTGACCTGGGGACCGTCGGTGAATTGAATTTAAATGCCATATACTGGTCAAACGATATGTTGGAGGCAAGGCTACGTTACAGCAGAGAGATACTGTCAGAGGGGCTCTCTGTATTTTTAGAGTCTAATCGTATTTATGACTCTGATTCTGATGAGATAATGTGGCGCCCTAAGTGGGGACTTGAGTATAATGCACCAAACGGCTGGAGGGCGATACTATATCAGGCCCAGAGAGAATTGATAGAGACTGAAATGAGACCGGGACTGGAACAGCGCTTTAATGTTTGGACAGACCCGGAATTTGGCGTATACTCGCCATGGTACGGAGAAGATTCAAACTGGGGTAAGATAAGATTCTTTGGTATTTACGGGCGCTATCAGGATAACCTTGGCATTGTCATGCCATGGAGGGAAAGGATACTCTTCGGCACTGAAATGACAGGTTCCCCCGATGTAGGCGATTTCTTCTTCAAACCCTTCTACGGTGCAAGATACGTGTACCATACATACGAAGGCGGAGACCAGACTCAGGACCTTATCGATGGATGGTTTGGAGTGAGATGGAATATAGGTTCACTAAATTTCAGCTCCATGTACTTCAGAAGATGGGCTGATGGGTCATCTCCCCTTGCATGGGACAGATATGTTGACAACGAAAACTTTTACCAGACTGTATCTTTCCCACTGCCTTTCGGGGCCTCCTGGGAAAAATGGACTTTCTCTGTGACTGCAGACTACGACAATATTTCGCAGGAAATTGCATCGATGCGTTATTCTGTAAATTACAACAAGCACTGCACAACGTGGCATCTTTGGGTAAGGGACAACAAGGCAGGGGACGAGTTGACAGCGGGGATATTTTTCTACATAAACGCATATCCCGAATACAAAATTGGAGTAGAATCAGAGACGAATTCAGAGGCAACCAAAAAGAGCTTCTGATCCGCCGGATCATGAGTGAATGCTTTATTTCGTGAGCGGACAAATTTGATTTCTTAAAAAGGATATGATGGAAATGAAGATAGTTGTCGCATACGGCGGAACAAGCCCCGAACGGGAAGTATCGCTGAACTCAGGCAGAGCGGTATACGAGGCACTGTCTCAGAAAGGTCTCTCAGTTGAATTGGAAGATGTTCTCTCACCTAAGGAATTCGTTGAAAAATGGCATACTTTCAATGCAGATGGTGTATTTATCGCGCTTCACGGAGACTGGGGAGAAGACGGACGCTTCCAGACATGTCTTGATGCCTATGGCATACCATACACCGGCTCAGGACCTGAAGCATGTATGTTTGCAATGGACAAGACAGTCGCAAAACTGCTCTTTTCAGTCAAGGACCTTCCAATGCCTGAAGGAAGCATAATCCACAAAGGAAATTCGGCCGGCATTCGTGAGGAAGAGATGCTGGAAAGGTACGGAGCATTGGTCGTAAAGCCCAACAGCGGAGGCAGTACTGTTGGTGTCACTCTGGCAAAAACAACAGAGGAACTGAAAGAAGGCATAGAAAACTGCTGGAAAGCCTACAAAAATGAAGAAAAAGCTCTTGTTGAACAGTATATCCCAGGCAGGGAGATCACTGTTCCGGTGTGGGAAAAGGAAAACGGTGAAGTCATAGCGCTTCCTGCAATAGATATCAGGCCTCACGTAGGTTTTTATGATTACAAAAATAAATACACAAGCGGCTGTACAGAATATATATGTCCGGCGGATTTTTCAAAAGAAGCATCAAGGAAGATCGGTGACTTGGCCGTCCTTGCTCATAAAAGCCTTGGGTGCAGGTCTTACAGCAGGGTAGACTTTAGGGTCAATGACGAAGGAGAACCATATTTACTGGAGGTCAATACCGCACCCGGAATGACAGCCACCAGCCTTGTTCCAAAGGCAGCAAGGGCCTATGGTCTGGAGTTCGGAGATTTTCTTGAAAGCGTGATAAAAGTGTCTTTCCGTATTGAAAGAAGGTTCTAAGAAAAAGAGACATTATATGTTTTGTTGAGAGCTAAACATCAATAAAAATTGACTTAAATATGAAAATAAAAAAATCAGGCTTTATTTAAGCCTGATTTTCATTATTTTTAAATGTCTTATGCCACGTGGAGTTCTGACCATGACCTCGTCATTGATTTTTTTGCCGGTTATCGCCATTCCGACCGGACTGGCGGCAGAGATCCTGTTTTCTTTTATGTCGGCTTCTTCAGTCCCTACAAGCGTATAGACAAGAGTTTTTTTGAGATCCAGGTCTTTTAGAGTGACTGTTGTCCCAAGGCTTACTGAGCTTGTATCAACATCCTCTGCGTCAACTATCTTGGCTTTACCTAGCTGGTAATCAAGCCAGAGTACCCTATTTTCAAGTTTTTCCTGTTCTTCCTTGGCTGCGTGGTATTCAGCGTTTTCGCTGAGATCGCCGAATCCTCTCGCTTCTTCAAGTTTGGCGGCTATCTCGGCTCTTCCGTCTCCGCGCAGTGCTATGAGCTCTGCTTTGAGTTTGTCGTATCCTTCGCGTGTCATAATAACTTTGTCGTCGTATGCCTTTGCTGCTGCCATGTGACCAAACACCACCTAGTCGAAATACTCTTGTGCGGAGAGCATTCTAGCAGAAAGAGTTATAAATATCAATCAATATTGTACGTAAAAAATATTAGCCTACATAGCGGCATGCTCAGATTTTTCAGACCAAAGCCTGTCTGCTGTATCAGCCCATAAAACAGACCGTTGCCGGCATTTTGAAGTAAGGTCCCTTACTTTTTCAGGTTTAACGATGTATGTTGATGCCGCCCCGGATGTTTCAACCATTGAGTTTAGTGAGTCAGGGTTGTCCAGAAGAGGGCAAGGACGCAGGTGATTTTCGTTAAACGGCTGATTTTTTCTGTACTGCATGAACAAAGGAGATCTGTATGCTTCCAGCAGGCTCTTTTCTTTTATGTTTGAATCAGCGTAGTGGATAAACGCGCATGGCTCGATATCCCCGTTGGCGTTTATGTGCAGATATCTTCTGCCGCCAGCGATGCAGCCTTTGACATATTCACCGTCGTTCCAGAAATCCATTGTGAATATCGGTTTGGTCTTCCTGAAGTTTCTTATCTGCCTGTACATATACTCTCTTTGTTCTGCTGACACCATCAGCTCAGTCAGCGCATTCTCTCCTATCGGTATGTAGGTGAAGAGCCAGGCAAACTTTGCCCCCATCTCTACCATGTAATCGAAAAACTCTTCGCTTCCGATAGAGTTGATGTTTTTGCTTGTGTAGCAACAAGATATCCCGAAAGGAAGTTTTTTGTCCTTCAGAAGTTTCATGGCAGATAAAACGGCCTTGTAGGTGCCTGTTCCCCTCCTGAAATCGGTTTCATCCTCAAAGCCTTCTATACTTAAAGCAGGAACAAAATTTTTGACTTCAAGCATTTTATCGGCAAAAGCAGAGTCTATCAGTGTCGCATTTGTAAAAGCGAGGAAAAGACAGTCATCATGTTCTCTGCAGATGCTGATGATGTCATCCTTCCTTATTAGTGGTTCCCCTCCGCTGAAAAGGTATGTATGCGTCCCAAGTTCTTTGCCCTGTCGTATGATATTGTCAAGAATATCGGTGTCAAGATTCATTGAGCATCCATAATCAGCGGCCCAGCAGCCCTTACAGTGCAGGTTACACGCGCTTGTAGGGTCCATAAGTATAGCCCAGGGAACATTGCAGTTGTATTTTTCTTCGTTTTTTGCGCGTTTGTTGAACCCCTGGATAGCTGAATGCAGTAAAAAATTAGTGAAGATCTTTTTTCTCACTTCAGGGTCTATGTCTGAATAGAGGCTCTTTAAAAATTGGAACCATATGTTTTGGGGTTCAGAGGCAATTTTTTCAAGTCCCGGATATGCGGCAGAATAAATCCCTTTTCTGTCAAACATTTTTACCCATTTTACAACTTTGGGGATATTTTTTTCCGGATCCCCTTCCAGATATGAAAGTACAGCCTTGGCTCCCAGGCTTTCGACATGTTCCTTCATGTTAAATGTCATATCGTTCACTCCTTTGTCCCTGCTTTAACAGTAAAACTCCAGACAAATCCGCTCTGAATGAGGTCTTGGACACTCTCATGCGGATAATTTTATCCCTCTTAGCAGTGATAGTCAAACTTAGTGCAAATTTTTCTGGTGACAATTTATATAATGGCATTGATTCTAATGGCTTGACAATTACTCTAAATAGATGTATAAACGCTCACAATCAACTTAATTTTTGAACAGCGATGATAGGGATAGTAAGGGACAAAAAGCATCCCAGAGACGGGATCCCGGCTTTGCCGGCGCTGGAAGATCTCGGTTGCCTTGTCTTTGAAAACCACCCTTGAGCTGATGTCGAAGCTGAAATTATACGGATAAGGCATCAGGGTGCGCCCTGTACAGCGCAGATGAGGGCAAGTCTTTTACAGACATGACCGAAGTGGAGTGGAACCGCGGAATATACCGCCTCCTGTCAAAGTACAGGGGCGGTATTTATTTTTTTAGGAGGGAACTGAGATGGGAGTTATCAAAAGATACGCAAGCCTTCTTCCCGTAACTGACAGAACGCCGTTTATAACATTGGGCGAAGGAAACACACCGTTGGTATATCTTGAGGGTATCAGCAAAGAACTGGAGATCGATCTCTGGGGAAAGCTTGAGGGTTGCAACCCGTCAGGTTCATTCAAAGACAGAGGAATGGTAATGGCGGTTGCAAAAGCACTCGAATCAGGAGCAAAAGCCCTCGTCTGTGCTTCTACAGGCAACACTTCGGCCTCTGCGGCAGCATACGCTGCAGCAGTGCAGATACCCTGTTATGTGCTGCTGCCGGCAGGCAAAGTTGCTCTTGGAAAGCTGGCACAGGCGCTGATGTATGGAGCCGAAGTTATAGCAGTAAAGGGAAATTTCGACAGAGCTCTTGAAATGGCAAGGGAAGCTGCAGAAGAAAAAGGCTTTGCAATCGTCAACTCGGTAAACCCCTACCGTCTATGGGGTCAGAGGAGCGGAGCCTGGGAGGTCTGTGAGGATCTCGGAGCGGCTCCGGACTGGCATGCCATACCGGTAGGCAACGCGGGCAACATCAGTGCCTATTGGGCAGGTTACAGGAAGTACGAAGAGATCGGAAAAATCAAGGCACTGCCTAAAATGATGGGCTTTCAGGCAGCAGGGGCAGCGCCTCTTGTAACAGGGAAGCCATGTCCTGAGCCCGAGACGATCGCCACTGCTATACGTATTGGAAACCCGGTAAGTGCGCACCTGGCCAAAGATGCAGTAAAGGAATCAAACGGGGAATTCAACTCTGTTACAGATGAAGAGATCCTTTCTGCCCAGTATTTTCTTTCTTCGAAGGGCGGGATATTTGCAGAGCCGGCTTCATGTGCCCCACTGGCAGGACTGGTAAAACTAAAGAAACTCGGAAGGCTCCCAAAGGGCATCAAAGTTGTAATGGTGCTTACAGGCAACGGCCTTAAAGATCCTGATACAGCCATGTCGCAGGTAGGAAGACCAATAGAGATAGGGGATACGATTGGAGAACTTCTGGAGGTGATGAAAGCTTGAACCCGCTTATAACACTCAGAGTCCCTGCTACCAGTGCCAATCTGGGCTCAGGTTTTGACACAATAGGTATGGCAGTCTCCCTTTACAACATATTTAAGGTAATGGAACTGCTGCCGGAAAAAAAATACAACATAGAGGCGCACGGAGAGGGAGCCAGGGAACTCTCAGATCCGGCAGCCAATCTTGTAGTCAGGGCGTATGAAATGACCTGTGAAAGATGGGGAGTAAAAGCTCCCGGATTTTCTCTCTGGTGTCATAATATCATCCCTCTCTGCCGTGGGCTTGGAAGTTCGGCCGGAGCTGTAGTCGCAGGAGTTTTGATAGCAAAACACCTTACAGGACATGACGCCGGAGAATCAGAACTCCTTAAGATAATGACCCAGATCGAATGCCACCCGGATAATGTTGCTCCCTGTTTTCTGGGAGGTATGGTAGTCAGCTGTTGGGATGGAGAAAACCTGAGGTATGTAAGCCTCCCGGCTCTTCCTCCTGAGGTGCTCTGCGTTGTTGCAGTTCCGGATGAAAGAGTAAAGACATCTGATGCAAGAAGAGCCCTTCCCAAACAGGTCCCCTTTGAAGACGCGGTTTTCAATCTGGGAAGAGCGGCTCTGCTTACTGCAGCCTGGGCAACCGGCAAATGGGAACATCTCAAATGGGGTATGGACGACAGGCTGCACCAGCAGTACAGAAGCAAGCTATTCAGCGGTGGAGAAGTTATTTTCTCCAGAGTGCGTGAACTCCCTGAATGTCTCAGTGTTGCGATAAGCGGCTCAGGTCCTTCTGTCATTGCTCTTGTCAACGGACCGACGCAAAGAGTCGCAGAGACAATGTGCAAGACATTTACCGAGCATGGAGTAAGGTCTCAGTTCTTCGTCCTTGACAGCAGTGCCCAGGGACCCCAGGTGACGGTCGACATGGGACTGAAAGATGCTATAGAAAGTGTATGGGGGAATAATTAATGGACCATGCAGGCCTTCCTCTTACAGTCTTAAAATTTGGAGGCTCATCGGTTGCAGGCCCCGAAAGGATGAGGCATGTTGCCCAGATCGTTAAGAAAGTTCGCGACAGCGGCTACAGGGTGGCAGTTGTAGTTTCTGCGATGGGGAACATGACAGACGACCTCCTGGCTCTTGCCAAAGATGTTGCGAATACAAGCAATGGCAGGGAAATGGACCAGCTGCTTGCGACCGGTGAGCAGCAAAGTGTTGCGCTCCTTGCTTTGGCCATACAGAAATTCGGTATCCCGGCACAGTCTTTTACAGCCCTGCAGGCCGGAATAAAAGCAAAGGGGTTTCCCATGGAGGGAAGGATCTACAGCATAGAACCCAAAAACGTTGAAAAAGCGTTGAATGATGGGATCGTTGCTGTTATCACAGGATTCCAGGCCATCACTGATGAAGGTGATGTTATTACTTTGGGAAGGGGAGGATCTGACCTTTCCGCGGTTGCGCTGGCGGGGGCACTTGGTGCGGAATCCTGTCAGCTGCTTAAAGACGTTAAGGGAATAATGACAGGAGATCCGAGAGTGGTAAATATCCCAAGGAAAATAGAGCGCATAGGTTTTGAAGAGTGTATGGAAATGGCAGTCCAGGGAGCTAATGTTCTTCAGGCCCGCAGCGTAGAAATGGCCGCTCGCTATGAGATCCCGCTTTATGTCGGTTCCAGTTTTACAGAAGAGGAGGGCACTTGGGTGATGAGTAATCCGGTGACAGAAGGTCTTGTAATTAAGGCAGTGGTCCATGATTTACAGGTAGCAAAAGTCGTATTGTTGGGGGTCCCGGACATCCCCGGTGTTGCTGCCCGTCTTTTTAACAGTCTGGCTAAAAACGGTGTTGGCAGCGAAATGATAATCCAGAACAACATGAGGGGCGGAGTAAACGATATAGGTTTTCTTGTCAAAAAAGCAAATCTTGAGACAGCGATACAAGTTTCGCGCGAAATTTGCAGGGAGATCGAAGCTCAGGGAGTATCTTTTGACACAGAAATCGCCAGGGTAACGATCGTGGGCGCAGGGATTGCCAACCACCCCGAGATACCCTCAAAGATGTTTACTGTCCTGGCAGAAGAAGGAATAAATATTGAAATGATCGCTTCGACCGCGCTCGCTTTGACCTGCATAGTCGGTTCAAACAGGGCAGAAGATGCCGTAAAAGCTCTCCATGAACATTTTATCGAGGAGGCTTCCTTTTAATGGAAAGGATGAGATCGGTAGCTGTCCTTGGTGCAACCGGGCTGGTGGGCAGAGAGATGATCAAGACTCTCGAACAGAGGGAATTTCCTGTGTCAAATCTCAGACCTCTTGCGTCGCCGCGGTCAGCAGGAAGCAAGATAGTCTTCAGAGGAGAAGAAATAACTGTCGAAGCAGTCTCCGAAGAGTCTTTTGAAAAGATTGACATCGCACTTTTTTCAGCAGGAGGATCTACCTCTAAAAAGTGGGCTCCTGTCGCTGTTGGTTCAGGTGCTGTGGTTATCGACAACAGCTCTGCCTGGCGGATGGACCCCAGTGTCCCGCTGGTAGTTCCCGAAATAAATCCAGATGATGCTGCCGGACATAAAGGTATCATAGCAAACCCGAACTGTTCGACCATCCAGGCTGTAGTGGCGCTATGGCCCCTTCATAAAGAAGCTGGACTCAGGTATGTAAATATAAGCACATACCAGTCTGTTGCAGGAACGGGAATAAAAGCGGTCGAAACGCTCAAGAATGAAGCAGAGGCCCTTCTTGCCGGAAAAGAAATTTCTTCCGGGGGCGTCTATCCTCACCAGATAGCATTCAACCTTCTGCCACACATAGGTTCTTTTGATGATGAAGGCATATCTGAGGAGGAATGGAAGATGGTAAATGAATCGCGCAAGATAATGCATCTTCCTGAACTAAGGGTGAGCGGCATCACAGTACGGGTGCCGATATTCCGCTGCCATGGCGAGAGCGTGACTGCCCAGTTCGAAAAGGAACTTGCACCGGAAAAGGCAAAGGAGATCCTTCGTAACGCTGCCGGAGTAGTCGTTATGGACGATCCCAAAAATGCGGTATATCCGATGCCGATAACAGAAGCGGGTAAAGACGCGGTCTATATTGGCAGGATAAGAAAAGACACAGGTCTGGACAATGCGGTCTCAATGTGGGTCGTATCTGATAATCTCCGCAAAGGCGCGGCTCTTAACGCAGTACAGATAGCAGAGTTACTGTAAGACATATCAACAGCTGAAGCAGATCAAAAGAGTGAGAGGCCCCTGACTTTTATAAAAAAGAAGGGCCTCTCGTTGTTTTTTTACCTTATAAGCGTATCAGTCTTTTGGAAGCAGTCGATACAGACCTCTTTGCCGCATTGGACCCTGAGCCACGGTTCTGCAGTAAGCTCACCGCAAAGGGCGCATCTTTTGGATTTGTATATTTTGGCTTTTGGCGGGAGGTCAAACGGGACCTCTTTGACATCAAAGATATCTTCCCCTCCGGTATTCATCATGAAGTCCATCTTTTCCTCAGGGGTACTGAAAGCCAAATCCTTAAGTACAAGACGAAAACTTTTTCCCGTCTGTCTGTTGAAGAATGAAAAGGCCTGTTTACCTCTCATCCGGAAAATTAGATTACCCTTGCCCGCACTGCATCCTAGGATTGACTGTATCGCGTCTACGCTGCACGAATCATTTTCAGCGACACAGACTATCTCTTCATCCTGAGATGATCCTTCAGTATCCAAAAGTTCCATAGCGTAGTGAGCGGCTGATACACCTATCAGCAGTCCCCCGCATGTATGTCCATGAAAAAGGGCCGCCTTTTCAAGCATTATTTTTTTATCCATGAGGATCAGCTCCTTCCATTCATTGTGCAGAACAATATGATAGCATCTTGTCCGCAGAAGTAGTAATATTAAAAAATAGGGTAAAATGTGCCGAATAAGGCCGACAAAGAAAAAAATAGACAAATAACTGAGGAGTGCTGATATTGGTAAACGACATTTTTGAAAGATCGCTTGAAATGCATAAAAAGCTCAAAGGAAAACTGAACATTGAATGCCGTACCCCGATCGAGACCATGGAAGACCTCGCACTGGTCTACACGCCGGGAGTTGCAGAACCCTGCAGGAAGATAGAAAACGACACTGATGCCCTCTGGGACCTGACAATAAAAAATAACCTGGTAGCCGTGATAACAGACGGCACAGCGGTACTCGGGCTGGGAGACATTGGCCCCGCCGCTTCCATGCCTGTAATGGAAGGTAAAAGCTGTCTTTTTAAAAGATTTGCAGGGATCGACTCAATACCGCTAGCCGTGAGTACGAAAGATGTAGATGATTTCGTAGACACTGTCTCAATGATAGCAGTATCCTTTGGAGGTATAAACCTGGAGGATATCTCCGCCCCCAGATGTTTTGAAATTGAAAGGAAGCTGCAGGAAAAGCTTGATATCCCTGTCTTTCATGACGACCAGCACGGAACAGCCGTGATCGCACTGGCTGCATATAAAAACGCTCTCAAGCTTACCGGCCGTACCATAGAGGGAGCCAGGCTCGTCATAAACGGAGCCGGAGCCGCAGGAAGCTCGATTGCTAGGTATTTCCTCTCAGCGGGAGCAGTTGATGTAATAGTGTGTGATATTCATGGTGCTCTTTGCTCAGGTTATACCGAAGGCATGACCGGAGCACAGGAGGAGCTTGCCGCCATTACGAATCCAACAGGCGCAAAGGGATTTCTGACTGAAGTGATAGAGGGCGCAGACGCATTTCTCGGAGTTTCAAGGCCGGGGCTGCTGACCCAGGATATGGTCAGAAGAATGGCAAAGGATCCGGTAATATTCGCAATGGCAAATCCCACCCCTGAAATTTTTCCTGAAGAAGCTCTGGCCGCAGGAGCTGCTGTAGTTGCTACAGGAAGGAGCGACTTCCCGAACCAGGTCAATAACTGCCTGGGGTTCCCCGGTATTTTCAGAGGTGCCTTGGACGTGAGGGCCAGGAGAATCAACGAAGAGATGAAACTTGCAGCGTCATTGGCCCTGGCAGAACTTGTAAGCAATGAAGAACTTTCAAAAAATTACATAATCCCATCTCCTCTTGATCCAAGAGTCGTGCCGGCAGTTGCGAAGGCAGTTGCAAAAGCAGCCATGGATACGGGGGTTGCAAGAATAAATTTATCCAGGAGTGATCATTGTGTTTGTTAAATATGATGCAGCAGATGAACTGCTGAAGAAATACGGGAGCCCTCTATATGTTTACAGTGAAAGCGTACTGAGACAAAGGTGCCGTGACCTGCTTGAGGCTTTTCGCGGAAGGATAAAGCCGAGTTTTTCTGCGAAGTCCAACACTAACCTCTCTTTATTGAAGATCATTCGCGAAGAGGGGCTGGGTGCTGATGCAATGTCACCCGGAGAGATCTTTGTGCTGCAGAACGCAGGCTTTGCTCCGGAAGAGATATTTTATATAGGCAACAATGTTTCACGTGAGGAAATGAGTTACTGCATCGAGAGAGGGATACTTGTAAGTGTCGATTCACTTTCACAGCTTGATCAGTTCGGCCAGATCGATCCGGGAGGAAAGGTCGCTGTAAGGTTCAATCCGGGCATGGGAGCGGGACACTGTGAAAAAGTCATAACAGCAGGGCATAAGACTAAGTTTGGTATCCAGTCTGAATTTTACCCGGAAGTAAAAAAAATAGTTGAAAAATATGACCTTAAGCTTATCGGGATAAACCAGCACATAGGATCTCTGTTCCTGGAGGCTGAGCCATATGTCGATGCGGCAAAATCACTTCTAGACATGATAGCCGAAAATTTCCCGGGGCTGGAATTCATAGATTTCGGGGGAGGCTTCGGAGTACCCTACAAGCCCGGAGATAAAAGACTTGACCTCAACGGACTGTCTGAAAGGCTTTTTGAAACTATCGATCTTTTCCTTGAAAAATACGACAATAAGAATGTCCATTTTAAATGCGAACCAGGCAGGTATATCTCAGCCGAGTGCGGACTGCTTCTGGGAACCGTACATGCCGTAAAAGAGAATTACGGAAAATATTACGTCGGCACCGACATTGGTTTCAATGTAATGATGAGACATGTTCTCTATGATTCATATCATGAAATTGAAGTTCTCTCAGAGAAGAAAGCAGTCAACAAAATAGATGAGGCAACTATTGTCGGGAATATCTGTGAAAGTGGCGACATACTGGCTTCTGACAGAATTATAGGCCCTGTTTCAGAGGGCGACATAATTGCCGTAAAGAATGCCGGAGCTTATGGTTATTCAATGGCTTCAAACTATAACTGCAGGCTTCGTCCTGCAGAAGTCCTTATGGCTGAGGACGGTTCCGTAAGGCTTATTCGGAAGGCAGATACATTGGAAAGCCTGATGAATAATTTTTAGCATTATTAAGCAGGCAGTACCATGTTTAGGAGGGTACCGGATGTACTCTGATGATAAAGTATTAAAAAAAATAGTGCAAAGACGTCGTGATTTTCACAGGTATCCTGAGACAGGCTGGGCAGAGTTCAGGACCACATCGAAAATAGCAGAGACACTGACGGATGTCGGAATGGACATCCGGTTTGCCGGAGATTTTGTTGAAATGAAGCACGTCCTAGGCCGCAACGCTGACATTGAAGCTCAGATAGGAAGAGCTGTAAGCCAGGGTGCATCTCCGGAGATAATAGAAAAGATGAAGGGGCTGACAGGCCTGACAGCAGAAATAGACACGGGCAGACCGGGACCGGTAACTGCAATAAGGTTTGACATTGACTGCGTGGATACAACTGAAACAGAAGGATCTACACACCTGCCGAGGCAGCTTGGCTTCAATTCAGTTAACCCCAACTGCATGCACGCCTGTGCCCACGACGGCCACACAGCTGTAGGAATGACCCTTGCAGAAGAGCTCTTTTCTGAGAAGTCTTCGCTGAAAGGCAAAGTTCGCTTCATATTCCAGCCTGCGGAGGAAGGGGCCAGGGGCGGATATGCTTTTGTAAAGTCCGGAGCAGTTGATGACGTAGACTACTTCCTTACCCTCCATCTGGGACTGGGCAATCCAACGGGAACAGTTTTTGGAGGAACAGACGGTTTTCTCTATTCTACAAAAATTGACGCGGACTATAAGGGCGTGGGTGCACATGCAGGCGCGGAACCTCAAAAAGGCAAAAACGCCCTTCTTGCGGCCGCCTCGGCGGCACTCAGTATACATGGGATCCCTCCTTCTCCTGACGGGATTACGCGCACAAATGTAGGAGTTCTGAATGCAGGAGACGGAAGAAACGTCGTCCCCCCCAAAGCCCACATGAAAATAGAGACAAGGGGCGCCACAGAAGATGCGGCAGAATACATTTACCGGGCTGTTATGAGAATACTCCACGGTGCGGCTGAGATGTACGATGTCAAACTCGCAATTCAGAAATGCGGTGAAGCAATAAGCGCCGACAGTGACAGTGATCTCGCAAAAATAGTCATGGAGGCTGCAGCCTCTGTCTGCGGAGTGGACAGGACAGAACTGATACAGCCAATGGCGGGAAGCGATGACGCCTGCTGGATGATGAAAAAAGTCCAGGATAACGGCGGAAAGGCTACTTACATAGGCATAGGCGCTGATACAAAAGCCGGGCACCACAACGACCATTTTGATTTTGACGAGAAGGCTATGGGCATTGCATTTGGCGTGCTGTATAGAACTGTTTTTATGCTAAACGGCAGGTAGGGGCGTCTACAATTGTGAAGCTGCGACGGGATCAGTCGCGTGAAGCCGTTGTGAAGCAATGGTGAAACGGTTGTAAAGGCGGACAAACGATCGTCAAACGTTGTCAAACAATAGTCAAACGGTAGTGAGAACCAAAATCTCCGTCGTTCCCGGACGCCACTTAACGGGAATCCAGCGGCTTTTGTTTAGGCCCTAAAAAGCTAGTCATGGTAAGGATCTAGAGACACTGGATCCCCGACAGAGGCACTCGGGGAAGACGGAAATTTAGAACCTCTGCGGCCTTTGGCCGCAATTCCCCGCGATGCGGAGCGAGCAAATTCTCCAGCGGCCGAAGGACGCGAATTCCCCGCAGCCAAGAGGCTGCAAATTCCCCGACCCTGCCCCTGGCTCCTACTACTGTTTGACGATCGTTGGACTGCCCTTACAACTGCTTCCCAACTGCTTCCCGCGACCGTTTTTGTCGCAGTTTCCCGCGTGGACGAAATTTCCAGGCAGTTTAACGCGGCGCAGAAAGCGCCGCTATTTCAAGGTGCAAACCTTGCCATCAGCCCCCGCAATTACGATTCTGTCTTCTGCTATGGCAGGGGAGGTAAGGACATCAGCGTCAAATGGAGCTCTCCACACAACGTTTCCGGTTTTTCCGTCAAGACATACAAGGACAT